>JBJFHW010000228.1:0-11281 GCA_051893965.1 Acutalibacteraceae bacterium | reverse complement strand
ATTTAACATACAAAAAAATTCTTCATATCTTTTGTCAAATCCTTGTATGTTACTTTTTAATCTCAAATCGGACGATGAAATATATTGCTCTTCTGAAATGGTATATCCTTTTAAATACAACGAAACATCTTCGTTTCCGACGATTAGGCCTACATCGCCATAATTTGCTGCAGGTATATACTGTAAAGCATTTTTTGTTGTCTCATCAACATCTTTAAATCTTATTTGTGCAGGATATGCTAAAAGATCTATTGTAGAACCGCTGATTTTTATAGTATCAGTTTCATCATATTTTGAAGTAAAAGATCCTCTATTAACAGTGATACCTTCAAATACAGCATCTTTTGCATACAAAATTCCCTTTTTTGTAACACCGAAATTTGAACCGGAAGTAATAGTCCAGCCTGATATTTTCCCCGAACCGCCAATAGATTTAGAACCATCAGAGCCCGCAGGACACAACATAGCGGAATTATCACTTCCCCATGTGCCATTGTAAAGACGGCTTTCTGTTAAAGTCCACCCACCGATTTCACCAGAACTCGCTGTTACTTTTCCGGTTATATCAGCCGAATTTGCCTTAAAACTACCGTCAGAATATATTTTTACATAACTGCTATCACTGGAACTTCCTACTTTGATTCCGTCCGTGCCTATGTATATGCCGGCATCTTCACTTGTCGCAGAATTCTTACCGTTATAGATGCTTTTAGCACCTATTGTAAAGCCACCGATCACACCTTCGCTTGCGGTTACTTTTCCGGTTATATCAGCCGAATTTGCCTTAAAACTACCGTCAGAATATATTTTTACATAACTGCTATCACTGGAACTTCCTACTTTGATTCCGTCCGTGCCTATGTATATGCCGGCATCTGTGCTTGTTGCGGAATCTTTGCCGTTATAGATACATCTATCACCTATAGTGAAACCGCCGATTATACCTTGCTTCGCTTTAATGCTTCCGTCATTTCTGATATAAAAAGGAGCGTTACTTATCGCTGTGGTTGTAAATCCCGAATGATCTGAAGCTGATACACCGGCAGCGAAAACAACATGATCATCTCCGCTGACATTTCGCAGAAAGGTTTTTTTACTTCCGGAGCCGGTATATAAATAATTGCCGTTAATCGTGAAATTTGCTATTTCACCCGCGGACGCATAAATTGTTCCATATATAACAGCATTTGCAGCTGTCAGTAAACCGGCTGATGATATGCTGATTCCGGTTGAACCGTTTGATGCTGTACCCTTATAAAAATTCCCATTATCGTCTTTTATCAATGGAGCATCGCTCAGTCCGCTATAAGGAATTGTTGCACCGTCAAGTGTAAGACTTGTAGCTGTTATATTGCCTTTAATCGTTGCACTTTCAGCATATATATATCCATCACCTGTAACACCAAACTTATTGCTGATTGACAGAATCCAGTCTGTTGTTGTGTAATCGCAAATTTTGTGTGCATTTGTGTGACCGTAGGGGGAGAAAATAAACCACCCGCCATTATTAAAGGATATATCGTTTCCGTTTTCGTCTTTCTTTTGATACCTCAAACCGCCTGTTTCGCTGATAAACCACCCGCCGATTGTTCCGTCATTTGCTTCTATTGTTCCGGTGAAACTTCCGCTTGTAGCAGTTACATTTCCAGAATTATCAACATTAAAATGATCACCAATCTGAATTGTTCCACCTGTTATATGAGCGTTAGGAAAGTATATTGCATCTTTTGCAATATACGCAACTTCAACATCGTTGTGAACAATATTATTTGAATCAGTCCAACCGTTAAAAAATGAAATTCGGTTAGGCTGAATTCTAATCTTACATGGATTTGCATTCTCAACTTCTTTTTGTTGTTCCTTGCCGTCACTGTCTGTATAGGTAATACTGAATGTTTTCTTTAAAAGCCCGACTTCAATACCATATATTGGGTCTGCTGAACTTGTATCAAGATAACCGGTCTTGATGTAGTTAGCCATATCAAGCTGATAGCTTTTATCTAACTTGTTATCAACTGTTGCAGAAAGCGTGCTCAATTCGGTTTTAGTTGCAGCATTTTCAGTGATATATTTGCTTATATTTTCCTGATATGTTCCGAAGTCGCTTATTGCGACATATCTGCTGTCGAATTTTTCAAAAGAACTGTCTTCGCTTTTATAAGCCGTATGCGCTGTGCTAATTACAAGATCTTTCAAAGACTGATAGTTGTCTTTGGCTTTCTGCACTTCGTCTTTACTTAAGCCCTCAGTTCTTTTGTCAAAGCTTACGGCATCATATGCCCTTTGCCATATTTTTTCGGCAGAGTTGTTGTCATGGTTATAGTTAAGCATCTCTGCCTGTCTGTATAAGTAGGATTTAATTTGTTTGAGTTGATTTTCAATACTGCCTGAAATCAGCGGGTATTCATAATAGCTCATATGTCATTACTTCCCTGTATATAAGTTTTGTAAACAGAAATAATTTCAACATCGCCTTTTCCGATGATCTTATATTTGAAATGATCGCATCGTCTTATATTCAAAACATATTCAAAATCGGTCTTGCATTTTAATTCTCTGAAAATTGCTTTTGCTCTTTCAAACGGTTCATCGTCATAACTGAGCATAATGCCCTCAATTGTTCCGCCGTTTGTTTGTGCTTTAATGATAAGTTTTTGAATATATTTGAAACCACTTTGCATAAGTCCGATATTTGAACTTGTAATATACCAGTGCTTATTTTCAAAGTCCTCATATGTCGGATAAGGGTCACTGCTTGTTGCTTGCTTGTAAACGGAATTGTAGTCATCGTTAACACTGCATATCCGGTAACGGTCAATGTTATCCTGTTGATATTTTTCAATAAAATAAAGTACATGCCCGTCATTGGCAAAAAACAAAGCGTTAACATCATCTTCTTTATGCCACATGTTGAGATCCGTATTATAAACAAGAAGTTCTCTTGTACCGTCCTCTTTTGTGCAGCAAAAATAAACCTTGTTGTTCGCTCCGCCCGCTGTGACTTTTTTGTATCGTATTCTTCCGAGATTATGAGAAATCTCATACGGTATCGAACCGTCATAAGCAACAAGGCTGACGGGTGTTGCATAATAAAGAATGTTGTTAACGCATGCAAGACTGTTTTCACAGCCCTTTGCAACACCGAGACAGTTTGTTGTCATAATCTGAAAGCTTGACGGTGCACTGCCATATACCTTGTGAATATATTTCTGCTTAAAAAATGTCGGATAACCGTTATAGGTAACTGCCCCGGTAAAAGCTCCGTCAGAACCGAGTGAAGCTACATAACTGTCTGTTGAAAGTCCCATAAAGCTGTTCCAGTTCTTGAAATCTCCAAGCTTGCAGGCATATATTTCATTAACACTTTTGCCCTCATAATTAACACCAAATTTGCAGCCCCAAATTCTGTTATTTCCCTCAGTGACAAAGTCCATATCGGGAAATTTTCTTTCAAATTTAATATAACTGTCCGTTTTATCCGGGTCTGTATAAACGCTTACAGCCTGATCAAGTATGCCGGCAATGATTATATATCCGCTTTCGACAAAAGATTCCTCATCGTCTTTTCCTGATTCAACCACATCATAGAGAATTACACCGTCTTGATTTAAGGCATTAATCTGTTTTTTAATGCGTTTGCTAAGACTTGCATAACTTGTATCTCCATATTCATAGGCAAACTTGCCGTTTAATCCGGATATTGATATGGAATCATATTTTGAAAATCCCGCAGGCACTAAGTCACCGGATATTTTTATGTATGTTGTACTTTGCTGGACCCATTGTTTTGTTCCCTCGTCCCATATTTTATAAACGGTCGTACTCTGAGAAGTATCAACCCATACCTGACCGTTTTTCGGGTCTTTCGGCGCAGTATCTGAAACTTCCGCTTCACTGAATTCACTGCCGTCAGCCGTACAAGGAATAAGATTTAATGGTGTTCTTTTGAGAACTTCAAATTTATTCAGGTTTCCTATAAAGCCTTTGTCATGGGTGTTTCGCGTATTGATGTAGTAACCATAAGGAAAAATAACAACATAAGCGCCCATTGAAACAAGCTGAATTTTGTAATTATCCGGATCTGCCGTGTCATAAGTGAAAATTTTATGATACAACCCATTATATTTATCTTCGTAATCACTTCCCATGAACTTTCCGAGTTCGTCATCTCCGATAAAGATTTGCACGCTGTAAAGGTTAAGATTGTTATTATTGCCGTCAGACGGGTTCTCATGGTGCAGTGTGGTATAGGTCAGGTTGCTCATACACTTGAAAGATGTCGGTATATGGTGTGATTCTTTACCGCAGAAATCGCTGCCTGTGTCATCTTCAAGCTTGAATTCCTTAACAATCGCGCGACATCTTCTCGGAGATGCTGACGGATATTTTTCATCACTCATATTCAGCATATCCGAAAACTCGTTTTCAACGGCCGCATTGGTTCTGTTAAGTCCGCCAAACTCAGTCACATTATTTTCATATCTGTTCAAATCGCCTTGTCTCGGATAGTACATGATTAATCACACCTTATAATTCTTTATTTTGCAGCCAATTGGCATATGCGTTCTGTTGTAATAAGCCCTGAAATCATAATAGCTTTGATTATAAAGATCAACAGCATTGTTATATAGTGCTGTTTCAGCCCTGTTTAAATAAAGCTGACACAACATCCACTGAATATAGATTTCAGAATACGGCTCGTCAATCAGCAATTTTGTGTTGTAATCGGTTCCAATTGAATAAGGTGAAAAAGCAATCTGCTCTGCACCCTCATGTGTATCAATAACATTTTTCTTAATATCGCTGTCAAGAATGGAAAGCCAGTTTATTTTTGCTTCTTCGCAAACTTCGTTTTGAAACCTTGAATCAAAAATATCAATTGCTTCTCTTATCGTCATAAAAACACCCCTTTTAATTCTTAAATCTTTCCGCTGCACGAAAACATTTAAAAACTAAAAGGCAGCGTACAACGCAGCTTTTCTGCCACGGTGTACGCTGCATGTTCTTATTCTTCCTTGCTTGCGCTGCTGTAATAGAAGTCATCGGCTTTTTCTTCTGCCTCAAGGCTTCTCTTAATCACTTCGGCAATCGGTTTCGGAACTTCAACCTTTTTGCCGCGCTGTATTTGAAATGTTCTGCCGTTTACGGAAGCAATAAGATCGGGCTGCTCTTTGCAGTTTGCAAGTCTCGGAACAAAAATCTCTTCTTTCTCGTTCCACGGGTCGATTTTTTTCTTAGTATCAGCCATTATTCATATTCCTTTCTTACGCCGCAGCATTATAGTTACTGCCTGCGTCAATTATTGAAAATGATGAGCCGCACTCAACTCTTACGAGATATTCCGGAATAACGATCTTTGCGCCGAACATAGGTATTTTCCAACCGATAGTGCTTCTCTGATCAAGCGGGTCTGACGTACCTGCCGAACCTTTGCCTTTAACAATAATCTGCGCACCGCTTCCTCCGACATCAATAACCTTATAAGCTCCTTTGCCAACAAACAAGCATGAATATACAGCCTGCCCGTTCTTACCGCCCTCAGAGCCGGTGAACACTGCTGCTTCAGTGCTTTCAACAAATCGCACACCGTAAAGCTTACCGATTTCACCTTCAAAGATGTTTGTTGCATTGGAATACTTCTGAACATCAATCCAGTTTTCATCGGTCATAATGTCATATGACACGGACGGGTGAATAATACCGACATAGCTTCCGTCAAACTTAGGTGCATTCTGCTTTTTGAGGAATGTGACAGCCTTTGCGATAAGCTTCATGTTCATCTTACAATCACCCGTTAGATTTGCACGCGAAGTCACTTCCGTGCTTCCGTTGGGCGCATAAATAACATTTGTGCCGGTGTTGAGCTCATTTCTTACAATTGTATCAAGTGTAAGTCCCATGCTGTCAGCATGTTTGGAAGTGATTTCAACAATGATAGGATCAATGGTTGTCATTTCAAGAATATCCGTGACAGCCGTATATGCGCCGAATTCTTCAAGCGTCTTATTGATTGAGGTAACCTTTACAGGAACACCGGCAGGCGTTACACCCTCGGTCAACGGTGTGGTTGCTTTCGGGAAAGCCGAGAACTGTCTGAATTCAACCGTTTTACCGCCGTTTTTTGGAATTGACATTTTTTCGCCGAACTGAGCATGAACAAGATTGGCTGTTGCAAGCTCAATCAGATCTTTTGAATAAAATGTTTTCATTTCGTCAGACAGCGTGCTTGTTCCGGTTGTCTGAACATTAAGATTTGGTTCAGCAAAAATCTGCAAATCAAGAATATTTATAATTTCATTCATTTTGATTTATCTCCTTTCTTGAAAACGCATTAGCTTTTCAAGTCAATTTTTTCACCCCGGCGCGCTCTTTCTTTGTATTCAGCCATTTGAGCCCTTGAAAGTTTGTTAATGTCAATGCCGGTATGAACTGCACCGCTTTGATTCAGACCGTTTTCACTCGGACGAGCTTTATTTTCTGAAATACTGTTTTGTATTTTTCCGGCAGTCTCTCTCGCGGCAAAATTCATAGCCGCAGCCATAGTCTCATCATGGTGTGTCACTTCAAATGCAGTCTTAACATCAACGCCCTTTTCAACAAGCTCTTTGAATTTCGGATTGCTTTTTGCTTCCGTTTTCATGTCAAATGACGGATAGATTTCTTTGGTGGCATTTGCTTGCTGCGCAAGAGTTCTGTACCACTGTTCTTCCGCACGCCTTGAACTTTCAGCTGCCTGAGCCGCCTTAAAAGCTGCGTTTTCTCGTTCAATTTGTTTAATGTGTCGAAGCTCAGAAACATCAATTCCTCTGGCTATCGCTTCGTCCTCATAGTATGAGTTGTCCGCATCAACCGCTTTGACAATTTCATCAAGATTTCCAGCGTCAACTCCATATTTAACGCTGAGAGCATCAAGAATTTTACTTGTCTTATCCTTGTATGTCCTTGCTTCTTTTTCAAAATCCTTTGCTTTTTTCAGTCTTTCCTTAACAACACCTTGTACTTCAGCATCAAATTCAGACTTATAATCAGCTTTGAATTTTGCATAGGCTTTTGCCCTTTCTTCAGCGGCGTCCTGAACATTATCGCCCGAATTCTCAGCGGCGGCCTGAGTATTTTCGCCCGTTGCCTGTCCTGCTGCTTCTCCGCCGGCGGCAGCACCGCTCTCAGCAAAAAGCTGCAAGTCAAGTTCAAATAATTTCGTTTTCATAAGGTAACCCCTTATCATAAAATCTCGGGTCTTTCCCCGGCGTCTGAATTAATGATAAATAAAAAAGTGAGGCAAAACTACCTGCTTTGCCTCATCATTATTTATTTTTCTGTAATTTTCAGATATACATATTCCGGATATTTTGCTTCAAGTAACCTTATTCCGGTGCAGGCATAAAGGAAATCATGTTCAATCCATGCTTCATATTCATCCCTCGGTGTTACTTCAACATATGCCGAACCGCTTGTATATCCCATTTTCGGCTTTACTGCAAAAGCTTTTTCCTGATCATATTCAAGAAGCATCTGACAAAGATTATAAAAAATCATGCTGACAGAAGCACAAATAAGGTCGTGTCCTTTTTCGGCTGAATTCGCATGCCCGGTTATTTTGAGCTGATGTTTTTTCGGTCTGTAAGTAACTTTAATCATTTTTCATATCCTTTATTCAACTTGTGTTGAATTCTGTGTCCTTTCTCTTGCCTTTGAAACAAGTGAGTGTTCGTTTTGTTTTACTGTGCCGTCGGCATTTTGTTCTTTAATGTCGGTGTTCATCTGAGAAGCTTGCTGATACATTTGTGCACCACCGATTTGCGCAAAGCTCATTGCAATTTGCTGTGCTGTTTGCGGCTCATATTTGCTTGCAAGAGAAATCGAAATACTCAAAAGCTGCTGTACTTGCATGAGCAGTGTTTGATTCCTCTGCACTTTATCAATGACATCTTCTTTATGACTAAAATCCATCATTTCAAGGCAGGCAAGAGCCTGATCGGCAACCTGTGGATTGAACATTCCGGAAGAATAGAACTGCAAAGCAAGCTCATTTTGGCTCATTTTGCTATAAGCAGTTGCTTTCTGTGCATTCACTTCAATATCAAATTGCGGAACACGGTAACCCATATCAATCCCGAATTGCTGACCTTGATATTGAGGCTTAATGCCCTTATTTGTATAATCAACAAATTGATACTGCCCATTTTCACCCGTTATTCTGAACTGTCTTTGAACATCATAAAACTGTCTTATAAGTTCAATAACCTGATAAGTTATTTCCTTGAATGCTTCATAGGTATTGGCAAGATTATCTCTTGAAGTTTTACCGGCACTTTCCTGAAGCGCCGCAATAGCTGATGCAGCTGTAACACCTGAAGAAGATGAACCGTTATTAACATCACGGTTTCCGGAAGTTTCTTTCATTTCTTCAATTTTGTTGTTGAGAACATTAATAATATTTGAAGAAAGCTCAGGTGTCTGAATCAGTTTAATACTGTCATCACCGAGACTTGCGCCCTCAACATGAACAAAATCTTTGCTGTAATCTGCAAATTCTTTCTCATTAACCGACCCGTCACCACGGATAAAAAACCTCGGTCTTGCTCCAAGCATGGCATTTCTTACAACGCTGTGGTTTAAAACATCAATATCAAGCTGTGTAGGTTTACAAATATCAACATATGAATATCCGCATGGTGAACCCTCAACGCTGAAAAGAGGATCTAAAACAAACGGAAATTCGCCGTGATCATACCAACCACGCTGAGCAATGCTTTGACCGCATTGTTGCATAATCGGTTCACCGGTATAATCATCAATGAGAGCTTGTCCGGTCAACTCATCAATGACCGGTTTCATCGGAACTTGTGTTTGATTTTCGGTTGCATAAAGAACAATATCGTCAACATATTTACAATAATGTAAAACTGTTTTTCCGTTCTGATATTTTTTGTAATACCAGTCAATAACAAGTGCCTTATTGCTTGTATCAACCGTATCATCGTATGTATATTCTTTGACATTAATTGCTGAACCTGAAAACTTTCCCTTGTATTGCGGATAAATTGCTTCCAGCTTTTCCTTGTCAATTAAAACAGTGTGAAAAACTTCTTTTGATTGTTGAATATTCGTTATGCCCGGCTCCCAAAACAAATTCAGAATATCAACCTTTTCAACAGAAATATCGCCTTTACCCTGTTGCTTTTGAGGATCCCAAAAAATACCGTAAGCCGCCGTACCTTTAATAAGCTTATACCAAGAACACTTTGAATAAGTCTTATGAAATCCGTTTGCTTCAAAGATAACAGGAATAATGCTTGAAAGCATTGTCGCTTCCTTTTCATCGCCTTTTTCTTTCGGCCTGATGTTTGCTTCCGGGTATCCGTCCATCAAATCAGCATGCTTTGATAAGATAACATTCCAAAGCCAAGCAGTAGGTTTAACATCGTCACTTCCGTCTTTTTTCTTGTTTTCCCAATGTCTCAGCTTAAAAAACTGTTCATTATCAACAATTCTTTCATCAAGACTCGTTTTGCCTTTTTTATATTCAAGCAGCCTTTGCGTTGCTTCGTTGATAACCTTTTTATCAATTACAGGTGCAGGAATATCTTTTTGCTGACTTATTTCCTGCTGATTGTTTTCTGTGTTCATTAAAAATCACTCCTTAATAATAAGATTTTCTTTGTTTTTCTCTTAATTCCTTAATCATGTCAAGCGGATCGTCAACTGCTCTGTCATCTTCCTGCTCTTCCACTCTCGGCGCAATCGGTCTTGACATACAGAAATATCTCCATTCATCGGCAACATGATCTTCCAATGAAGTGTCAAGGTCTTCCGGATTGGTTTCGCTGAACATCAAAAGTGGAATTGTTCTTATAAAAGCTTTACAGTTATTGAAAACATACATCATCGGATAACCGTTTTTGTCAAAATGCAGTCTGTAATGACACTGCATCCAGCCCGCAATGCGCTTGTTATCTCCCGGATCAAAGTAAATACCGCATCTTGCAGCTGTTTCAGCAACACTTTCTCCGCGGCTTGCGTCCCAAATAGACGGGTCGGCAACGCCGCTTATTTTCTGTCCTCTGAGATATGGGTGCTCTCTTTCAATCTCAGCGATTTTTTGAAACTGTTTCAGTGGTGACCACTTCACACCCTCGTTCGGCTCGCCTGTGCAGCCGTATAATTCCAGTATTCTGTAAATAACACCATCTTTGTCAACAGCCCACCAAGCACAGGAAAAAGGCTTGTTATAACCGAAGTCATAACTTCTGTATATTCTCATGCCCTCAGGCTTGAAAGGTGTAATAACATGAGTAAACTGTCTGTCGTCATAATGCTCAGGATCGTCAACAAACTCTTCAAAAAACATACCCTCAAATATATTCCAGTCACCATATAGCCAAGCCTTTTTTAACTTCGGTGGCAATGCTTTAAGCTGATTAATATAATTAGGGTCAGATTTCATTAAGGCCTTGTTGTCCGTCACAAGTGACTGAATAAAAACATAATCATCGGGGTTTTCATCTTTTGTAAAATTTCTGTCAATAAAAATTCGTTTGATATAACCGTGTCCCTGTCCGCCCGGGTTCATCGTATAATATATACGCTTTGGAAAATCATTAACACCGCGCAAACAAGCTTTAACGCTTTTTATCTGAAATTCGGAAAGCTGTGTTGCTTCGTCAAAATAGATTATGTCATATTCTGTGCCTTGCAGATGGTCTAAATCCTGATCTTTTGCAAGATACATAAAGTGAATCGTACTGCCGTTGATAAATTTTAAAACTTTGTCTTTGTCGTTGTATTTTGCATATCTGGCGGTTTCCGCCCTCAGTTGGTTAATGTGGTTGTTCACAAGCTCCGGATAAGTCCTTCTGATAATCAGCTGTTTAATTCCTGGTTTTCTCAAAGCAAGTATTTTCGCTTTGGTTCTCACCGCCCAGCTTTTTCCGCCGCCTCTTGCTCCGCCGAAACCAACATTTTTGGCGGTTGCTTTCATAAACTCAACTTGTTTCGGGTTAATCTGTGAAAGATCAATTTCAGTTGTCAAATTCTTCACTTCCCGGAGGCATTTTAAGAGAAACTTCAACTTTTTCTTGTGGCTTTTCGGTTTTCGGAATGTTATAACAATCACGAAGAACCGCTGCAAGATCTTTTAATGCACCTGTCAGCTGTCGAATGGCCGTAGTATTGTATGTTTTTACATCAATTTCCTTGAGCGTTCCGTCAGGTTTTGAAACAACTCTTCGCTTAAATTGATTTTCATCATCAAGACACTCTTTAATCACTTCTGACATCT
>JBJFHW010000227.1:0-11313 GCA_051893965.1 Acutalibacteraceae bacterium | reverse complement strand
TTCACCTCAAAAAAATTTGCCGGAAAGTTTATTCAAACTCAACGCAGGCAATTTTTCCGCTTACGCTGATTCGTCCGGCAGACAAAGCCTTGATGCTTAAATCACAGCCCGTAAATTTAACCGTTACATGGCCGCAATTGATTTTTACAATGCAGCCGTTATATTCAACAATTCCCTTGCACCCTTCAACCAGAGCCTGTTCGGTTCCGTCAAGTTCGGTATGCGGCAAGGCGGAAGATGAAACAAACTCATCGCCGATTGAAGAGAGTTTCTCTATGCGCTTTTTATCCATATAATAACCATTCCTTATTACTCACTCGTGATATTTATATGAAACAGTTATTTTTATCATGACCGCCGACATAAATATTTATCAGCAGTTGAATTTAATTTTCGTAAAAAGCGAAAACGCTTTTTCAGTCGTCGGAGTAGATAATTATGCTAAAAGAAATTCATTTGAAGCTAAAAAAGAAAAAGCCGCATTTTCAGGCGGCAAAAATTGTGCTGTTCACCTTTGTTGTTTTTGCGGCGGCGTTTTCGATTCTTGAATTTCCCGAAGAAGCCGGAAAAGGTGCCTATGACGGAATTGAGCTTTGCCTGAAAAATGTGATTCCCTCGCTTTTTCCGTTTATGGTGGTTTCCTGTGTTTTTATTCAAAGCGGCATCAGCGAAAAAGTTTCCGCTTTTTTTGAGCCTGTCACAAGATTTTTATTCCGCCAGCCCGGAAACAGCTTTTGCGTGATTTTGCTTTCGCAAATCGGCGGCTTTCCGATCGGCGCTTCGCTTGTTAAAAGGCTTTTTGAAAGCAAAAAGCTCAGTCCGAATCAAGCAAGGCGGCTGATGCTTTTCTGCATTAATCCCGGGCCGGGATTTGTCATCGGTTATGTCGGAAGCAGTCTGCTCGGCTCACGAAGTGCGGGCGTTGTGATTTATTGTTCGGTGGTTTTGTCTTCACTGTTTTTAGGTATTTTAAGCCGATTTGTTTCCGACGGAAACGATTATGAAAGATTAAAAAGCGCCGAAGAAGAAAAAGAAAAAGGAAACATCAACATCAGCGCCGGATTAATTGTTGAAAGCGTTAAAAAAAGCACTTTTTCCATTGCGGTAATCTGCGGCTGGGTTGTGATTTTCTCATGCTTTTCAAAGCTTGTTGACCTTGCCGATTTTTCAGATGAAGCAAAAGTTTTTATCAGTGCTTTTCTCGAAGTGACAAACGGGTGTAAACAAATCAGTCTTTCCTATGCGCCCTCGCTTGTTGCCGGCGCCATCGGCTGGAGCGGACTGTGTATCCATTTTCAGATTATGGACGCTGTTATTATGACCGGGCTGAAGCTGAAATACTTTCTGACGGCTAGAATTACAAACGCGGCTTTTGCAACGGTGATTTGCGAAATTCTTTTCAAAATTTTTCCTGCGTGCAAACCTGTTGCTGTTGTGACAAACAGTAATGTTTCGGCAAGTGCTTCGGGCATTTCGGTTTCTCATTGCCTGCTTGCCATGTGTCTGCTTATGCTTATCGGTGACAGCGTTATCATCAGCAAAAAGAAGCAAAAATACGAACGTCGATTTTAACCGCTAAAACGACATTTACAAAAGAATAGATTTATGTTAAAATAAAATAAAGGATTGGTGATACAAATGAAAAAGTCTGAAATGGAACCGAAATGTGAATATTGCCAAAGAGCGTTTTTTTCAAAAGAGACCGGTGCCCTTTACTGCGAAAAGAAAGGCGCTGTTCAAGGTGACGATTCGTGCAGAAAATTCAAGTATGATCCGCTCAAAAGAGTGCCGAGGAAGATTAAAATTTCCTGTGATTTTGACGAAGATGATTTTAAGATTTAACGTATATAAACATAAAAAACAAACAGTGCCCGATTATGAGCACTGTTATATTTTTTATCAGGAAACGATATAAACCTTAACGCCGTGTCTCGGCAGTTTTGCGTTGATGACATTGACCCCGTCGCTTGTGTAATCGTCCCAGACATCATAAACCCGATAGCCGTCTTTGACCGGAAGATTCAAAATGCTTTCGTTTGCAATCTTCTTCATGTCAACGGCATAAGAGGTATCCGATCTGCCTTTGTTGAACACACAGACAGCCGCCTTTGAATTTTCAAGCGGCTTGATCAGCACATCAACAAGTCCCGCTTTGATTCTTCTGCACTGAACGCCGAGCGGATCCTGATTGATGCCGATCATCGCTTTGTTTGTGAGGATCCGATAAATTCTGTTTTCTTTATCGGGTGTTCCGTCGGGCTTGATGAATTTTCTGACATCGTTGCCGAGAATCAGCGGTGCGCACATCATGCACCAAAGCGAAAAATGCGATTTGTTTTCTTCATATGTAAGATTGCCGTTTCCGACTTCCAGCATATCGGGATCGTTCCATGCTCCGGGAGCGGAATATTTTGCAAGCCTTACGTTGAATTCATAAATACTCAGAACGGACGCCCATACCGCTTTAATATCGGGCGTGGTTCTCCAAAGATTACCGGCTTCTCTTCCCCATTTCCAAGGTTTATTCCAGCCCCATTCACAAATTGAAAAAACAATTGGCTTTTCGGGTGTGCCGTTCTTTTCGGCATATTCCTTTGTTGCTCTTTTCAGCTCTTTGCCCATGAGCTTATACTGAATTGCGGCGCTGTCCATTACCGAACCGACAGGATTTGAAAAGTCAACGGTGTTTTTGCCCTTTTTGAGCGTAATTACTTTTTGGGTGCGCCTGTAATTGCCGTTATTAAATTTCGCCGCAGGAGAATAGATGTGATATTCCTGCGTACCGTTGACAACAGCGAGCAAAAATCTTTCTTCGCCGCCGTCTTTGGCAACGGTTAAGGTTAGCGCATATTCACCGTCTTCGGGTGCGTCAATTTCCACGCTGAAAGAGCCGTTTCGGCTGCAAATGCCGGCAATATATTCGCCGCTGTCGGAATTTCTGCCGTTGTCTTTGACAATTCTTGCTTCGCCTTTGAGCGTGACTTCCGACGGCTTAATAATCTTAAACGCTGTTTCGCCGAGCTTTGCGAATTCAATCAGCGTGACTCTGGGTGCTTTTGATGAAATCGGCACATTATGGCAGAAGTCATATTTGAAATATTCAATTCCCCACTGTGCAAAAGTGTCTGCGTCAATTGCTTCGTGTTTGAGCGATGCCGGGAAATCTTCACAGGTCATTGTTCCGTTGGAAGAATAAATTCCGAGCTTTAAGCCGAGACTGTTGACATACTGTGCAAGACTTGCAATTCCGTTCGGGAACGTTGCCTTGTCGCACTGAAGTCTGCCGGCTTCATCTCTTGCCGATGACTGCCAGCAGTCGTCAATGTTCACATATTGATAGCCGGCTTCGGCAAGGCCGCTGTTTTTCATGGCATCTGCAATTTCTTTAATCAGATTTTCATTGATTTTGGCCGCAAAAAGGTTCCAGCTTGACCAGCCCATAGGCGGTGTAAGAGCCACACTGTTGCCGTAGCCGCTTTCGGCACCCTGATCCAGCTTTACTTTGTTGAGTAATCTTTTCACAGCACATCTCGGGCAGAATTTTACACCGCCTTTTGCATTGTTTTTTGTAGTTTCCACGATACATTCTCCTTGAATAAATTATATTAAGCTGAACGATTTCAGCATAAATACGATGATGAAATTTGAAAGCATTGACAAAACGCTTGTCCAAACAACAAGCTGTGTTGCAAGCTGATCGTCTCCGCCGATTTCGCCGACCATTACCGCACTTGAAACGGCAACCGGCGAACTGAAAACAGCAATCAATGCCGGATATTCGGCAGTGCTGACGCTGATAAGACCGGTATATTCCGAAAGAAGATACGCCATGCCGATGCCGATAAACGGCGCGGCAACAAGGCGCAGGATTACACCGGCGGAAATTTCTTTGAACATGCCTTTTACCGCTGAAAAATCAAACCTTGCGCCGAGAATGACAAGAGCCAGCGGCGAAGCGATTTTTGAAAGGCTTTCAAGCGCTTTCATCAAAAACGGCAGGTCACGCTCCAGATAAAAAACAGGAAGTCCGTCAGAACCGACCGGGATAAAAGAGCGTACAACCAAAACCAGAAGTCCGCACGCAACACCGATGATGAGCGGATTTTTAACGGTTCTGATAAGCGTATCTTTTACGCTCGGATTCTTGCCGTTTCCGGCATAATAAGACAAAACGATGACCGCGAGTATATTAAAAAGCGGAATGGCCGCCGCCGAAACAACCGATGCAAAAGCAATGGCCGGTGTGCCGCCGATTGACTGAGCAAGCGTGATTCCGATTATCGCATGATTGGAGCGAAACGAACACTGCGCAATCACACCCAAACGGTCACGGCGTTTTGTGATTAGATGAGCAATCGCAATGCCGAAAGCCGCAAGAAAAAGCACAGCGGCAACAATATAAATGATTAAGCGCCAATTGATGTCCGAAAGATTTGTAATTTCATAGACATTATAAAACAGAAGAATCGGAAGAAAAACATGAAAAACCATAGAGTTGGCTTTTTTGAAAAATTCATCGGACGCAAATTTTGTGATTTTCAGAATATAACCGACCGCAACCACAAGCAGTATCGGCATGACTGCGTTAAAAGAAAACATAAATATATCAAACATGCAATCACCGTTTAAAAATCAAAGTAACAGTTGTTTAAAAGTATAACACACACAAGCGGCTAATTGCAAGATTTTGCCGCTGTTTCGGTGATGCTTATGACATTTATGTTTTCTTCATCTGCGCAGAAGCAGACGCTGTAATGAGAAAAATCCATGTAATATCGGCGGTCAGCTTCATGCTTATAAGACGGGTGCGGATCTTGCGAGAGTACTGCCGTCAGCTTTTGTTTTTCGCTTTGAGAAAGTATCTCATCACAGCCGCCCTGATAAATAACTTTCTTTTTTGCTTCGTCGGGATTTACCGAAAAGCCCGAAAGTGCATCAATCTTGCAATCGGCATAAGGAATATACGGTTTTATGTCATAAATCGGCGTGCCGTCAACCATGTCAATTCCGAAAACACGCAGAAAATATCCGCATTTTTCATCGTATTCAACGCCGCCGAAGCGTACGCAGGAAAGCCCGATCGGATTGGGTCGAAACGGCGAGCGGCTTGCAAAAACACCCACACGCTTGTTTCCGCCGAGCATAGGCGGTCTGACCGTTGCTGCGGGGCTTGTTTCTTTGTTTTCAGAAAAGCCCCAGATCAGCCACAAATGTGAATACTGCTCAATGCATCGAAGAAAATCGGCGCACTGAAACTCCCGGGTGAAAATTACTTTTCCTTCAAGTTCATCAACAATTCCGCTTTGACGCGGCACACCGAATTTTTCGGGAAAATCGGTTCTGATGTGCGCAATTGTTTTCAGAAGCAAATCAGCCATAATTTATGTCCTTATCTTTATTCAAACAGGTATGATTCGGTTAGTTGTTATCAGCTCAACGCCTGCGGCACACATAACATCGCTATATATGGTGTTGTCAACCGTCCATGCGGCAAGCTTTAAGCCCTTTTCTTTTGCATAATTAAAAGCACTGACCGAAAAAATATAGTCCTGACATTTAAAATCAATGCCGATATTGCCGTTTTCGGCGCACAGGTCAACTGTTGCTTTATCGAATTTTTTAACAAGATACATCATTTCAATGCTGCTGTCAATTTCTCTGAGCGCTTTGAGGTAATCAAAATTAAACGAAATGACAATCGCTTTATCAAGAAGTTTGTGCTCTTTCAACGCTTTCACAAAATCGGGAAGATATTTTTCATCAAGCTTTTTCAGCTCAATAATCGGAACGATGTCATATTCATCGCAGACCGAAAGCGTTTCTTCAAGCGTCGGAACCGGCATATCGGGATATTCTTCAATTCCATTTCCACTGTCCAGACGCAGTTTTCTGATTTCTTCAAAGGTAAAATCTTCAACATTTCCGCTTCCGTTTGTCATTTTATCAACCGTATCGTCATGAATCACAACCCACTCGCCGTCTGAAGTGGTATGCACATCACATTCAAACGCATAAAAGCCTGCCTTTGCGGCTTCTTCAAACGCTTTGACACTGTTTTGCGGATACAGAGCCGAAAGTCCTCTGTGTGCGGCATAAAGCGGATCATTACCCTTTTGGTGCGCAATGGAAAGTTCACTGCTGACCGTCGGCGAAATATGCTGCGGCACAGTAACAACGGCAATGACAGCGGCGATTACCAATAGCGCAATCAATAATTTTTTGATTCCTTTTTTCTTTTTCATTTTGACCGTTCTCCTTTAAAAAAATATTCTGAATATTCTTTGCAGTTTCAGCTTTTGTGCTTGAAAAAACCGCATAAATGTGTTAGATTGTTTCGGGTGATTTGTATGAATATAACAGTAAAGCAATACGAACAGGCGGATTTGCCTTACATAACCGAAATCTGGAACGAAGTTGTCAAAGACGGCAACGCGTTTCCGCAAACCGAATGTTTAAGCCTTGACGAAGCCGAAGAATTTTTTGCTTCGCAGACTTTCACCGCCGCCGCAAAAAACGAAGACAGCGGCGAAGTGCTCGGCGTTTATATTTTACACCCGAACAACATCGGACACTGCGGTCATATCTGCAACGCAAGCTTTGCGGTTAAAAAATCGTCACGCGGTCTAAAAATCGGCAAAAGGCTTGTTGAGCACTGTCTTGAAACGGCAAAAGAAAAAGGCTTCGGCATTTTGCAGTTTAATGCCGTTGTCAAAAGCAATCTTGCCGCAAGAAAGCTTTATGAAAACCTCGGATTTATCGAGATCGGAACCGTTCAGGGCGGCTTCCGGCACACAAACGGCGAATCGGAGGACATCGTCTTATATTATCACACACTTTAAAACGGCACGGACTTTCCGCCATTATGTCGGAAAGTTTTGTTTTATATAATCTATCAGCTTTTCTTTTTTGTTTTCTGTTTTTTTGTCTATAACCGCTTCGAGCAAAAATGAAAGTGCATCGCCGATTTCTTTGCCTTTATATCCGAGATTCATAATGTCATAGCCGCTTACATCAAGACCGCTTATATTAAAACACTGATTATCTTGAATGACTTTATCAACCAGTTCTTCAAGTCTTTCAAAATGTGCAAGGCGGCTTTTAAACTCTTCGGCAAGACCCATGGTGTCGGCGCGCTGAAGCTTTATCAGATCTCTTAACGTTTTTTCACCGTATTTGTTCAGCTTGCGTTTGATGACGCTTTCGCTTTCTTCAATCGGTGTGTCATGGATTCTGACAAGCTTCACTGTTTGCTCGGCGGTTACATTGTCAAGCTTCAGTCTTTTCAAAGCTTCCTGCGTTTTTTTTGCGCCGAGGGAGGCATGGGCATAAAAATGTCCGACGCCGTTTTCGTCAAGTGAAAAACACTGCGGCTTTGCACAGTCATGAAAAAGCGCCGCAAGCCTGAGCGTCACTGTCGGCTCGGCATTTTCCAAAACCACCGCCGTGTGTTCGAGCACGTCATACTGATGATGAAAATTCTTTTGCTCAAAGCCTTTCATTCCCGAAAGTTCCGGAAGAACTGTTTCAAACACGTCAAAATATCTCAGCAAAACATTTTTGATGTTTTTTCCGCACAAGGCCTTTTCAAGCTCGGCCGCAATTCTTTCGGCGGAAATATTTTTTAAAAGATGCTTATATTCGTGAATTGCTTTTGCGGTCTCTTCTTCAATTTCAAAACCGAGAACGGAGGAAAACCGGACAGCTCTTAAAATACGAAGCGAATCTTCTTTAAAGCGTTCCTGTGCTTTTCCGATGCATTTTATCTTTCTTTTTGATATATCCGCTATTCCACCGAATAAATCAATGATTCCCAGATGCGGATTATAGGCGATGGCATTGATTGTGAAATCGCGCCTTGAAAGATCGCCGTCAATGAATTTTAAAAAATCAACCTTATCGGGGTGCCGGTTATCGGCATAGCCGTTCTCTTTTCGATAGGTTGTGATTTCTGCGCTTTCACTGTCAAGCATAACGGTGACCGTTCCGTGCTTGATTCCGGTTTCAACGGTTTTCCAGGATGAAAAAACACGAAGCACCTGCTTCGGCGAAGCATTGGTTGCAATGTCAATATCATGGCAAACTCTGTTCATAAACATATCGCGCACACAGCCACCCACAAGATAGGCTTCAAAGCCGCTTTTTTCAAGCTTTTCAATTGTTTTAAGCGCCATGGTGTTTTTTTGCAGCATCTTTTCACCTCAAAAATAATCTAAACAAATTATACACTTCTGTAAACTTTTTTCAATAGCAATTGTATTTATTTGTTAAATATGGTACAATTCAATCAATATATGTCCATTATTTTTTATGATATAAATTGTTTAACAACTTCAGGAAGTGACAATATGAAAAAAACTCATTCATTAAAATTTCGAATATTAAGCGCATTTTTGGCAATCGTTATCGTTCTTTGCAGCGTTTCGGCTTCCGCTTTTGCCGCAGATACTTTTGAAAATTCAATTTCGGCTTTTCCCGAAAGCTATAAGCCTTATTTGAGACAGCTTCACGAAAAGCACCCGAACTGGAAATTTGAAGCACTGATAACCAACCTTGATTTCAACGAAGCGGTTGACGCCGAATATGTTCCCAACCGATCGCTCGTTACAAACGCTTCGGGCTATACCGATATTTTCAAAAGCCGTGAAGCCTCGGATTATAACGCTTCAACCGGTACATATATTCAAAAAGACGGCGGATTCGTCCGGGCAAACAAACTTGCTATTGCTTATTATATGGATCCGAGAAATTTCCTTTATGACGAAGCCATTTTTCAGTTTGAAAAACTTTCCTTTGACAGCACTTTCACCGTCAATGAGGTTGAAAGTGTTCTCAAGGGCTCGTTTATGGCAGACAAAAACATTGAATATTATAACAGCAAAGGCACTCTGGTCAAAACAAGCGAAAAATATTCCGAGGTAATTTATGAAGCGGGAAAAACTTATAACATCAACCCCTGTTTCCTTGCTTCAAAAATTCTCAACGAGGTCGGAGTGAACGGCAGTGCAAGCGTTTCCGGACTGAATAAGAATTACCCCGGTATCTATAATTTCTATAACATCGGCGCTTATGACGGCGCAAATGCAATTGAAAACGGTCTTGCTTACGCTTCAAGCGGCACAACCTACGGCAGGCCCTGGAACACCCCGCGCAAATCCATCATGGGCGGCGCACAGTTCAATGCCGCATCTTATATTGCAAAAGGTCAGCAAACGAGCTATCTTCAGCGCTTTAATGTCAATCCCGATTCCTCTAATACAAAATACACGCATCAGTATATGACAAATCTTGCAGGTGCCGCCTCTCCCGCTTATACGACTTACCGGTCTTATAATGTCAACTCAATTATCGATAATTCTTTTGTATTTCTGATACCGGTTTATAAAAACATGCCCGGTCAGACCAATGCCGCAGGCACAATCAAGCTTGCCGACGCCTATAACCAGACGGCAACCGTGAACACAACCTGCAATGTCAGAACCGGCCCGTCAACCTTAAATCAGACAATCGGTATTTCTGTGCCGAAAGGAACCGTTGTCAACATTCTTGACAGCGTTCGCACAGACAGCGTATATGCCGATTCGATTGCAAGATACCCGTTCTGGTGCAAAATCAGCTTTGTTTTAAATTCCGCAACTTATACCGGCTATGTCAACAGCAGCTATCTGACGCTGACGGCTCAGACGATTGTTCAAAAAGGAACTTATCTGCCCATAAGCTTTAAAACAAACAAAGCGCTTGAATATAAGTTCGTTTCATCGGATCCGTCTGTTGCAACGGTTACCGACGACAAGCAAATCAACTTCCTTAAAACGGGAACGGTCACCGTAACCGCCTATGATTCGCTTGGTCATTACCAGACAGTGAATTATAAGGTAGTAAGCAGTGCAGATTCTTATGCTATAAAAAATGTGAAAGTTTCGAGCATCACAAAGTCTTCGGCCGTTATTTCTTTCACCCAAAACAGCTATTACACTCAGTATGAAGTATATATCGTCAATTCAAACGGAAAGCTTATCAAATCACAAAAGGCTCTTTCAAATTCCGTGTCAATAACAGGACTTTCAGATAACACAAGTTACAGCGTATATGTCAGAGGCATAAAAGAAAGCACTACAAGCAAAAACTGTTCTGCTCCAAGCGGCGCCGTTGCTTTTAAAACTTTGATAGACACATCGAAACCCGGAGACGTAACAGGTGTAACAGCCAAAAACAAGGCTTATTCTTCCGTTCTGATTTCATGGGATAAGGTTTCCAATGCAGACGGATATATTGTCTATACCTATGACCAAACAAGCAAAACCTATAAAACCCTTGCAACCGTCACAGGCAAAACAAGCTTTGAAGACGCTTCAAAAAACGCAATCAACACCACCGTCTATTCCGTTCGATCATACAGAACCGTCAACGGCAGCAAGCTTTATTCGTCTTATTCGCCGCTTGTGACTTATACGCCGAGCATTAAGCCTGCAACCGTCAGCGGTGTTTCACAAGCCTCCGCTTCAACAAGCAGCGTCAAGCTCAGCTGGAATGCCGTTAAGGACGCGACGTGCTATCAGGTCTATAAATATGATTCAAGCAGTAAATCCTATAAGAAATATACTACCGTTAGCACAAACACCTGCACGGTATCTTCCCTTTCGGCCGGAAAATCATATAACTTTAAAATCAGAGCCGTCATTAAAGTTTATGACAAGAATTTTTACGGCAGCTACAGCAGTGTTTTTGCCGCTTCAACCGCACCGAAAAAGGTCAGCGGACTGAAACTTTCGTCCGTTTCAACAACCGCCTATACGCTTTCATGGAACAAGGTCAGCGGTGCGACCGGCTATGTTGTTTATAAATATGACAGCGCATCAAAGAAATATGTAAGACTGAAAGTCACTTCATCAACTTCGCTGAAAATTTCTTCTCTGAAAGCCGCTAAGGCAGCAACTTATAAAGTTAAAGCATACAGAAAAACAGCGGCCGGAACATTTTACGGCACGGCAAGCAACGCTTTCATTGCGGCAACTTCCCCATCAAAACCGGCAAACCTGAAAGCTTCTTCGGTAAGTACCTCATCGCTTAAGCTTTCATGGTCTAAGGTTTCGGGCGCGGACGGATATGTCATCTATAAATACAGCGATGCGACAAAAAAATATACTGCGGTCGGAAAGACAACTTCAACAAGTCTGACCGTAAAATCCTTAAAGAGCAAAACAACTTATAAATTTGCTGTCAGAGCTTATAAAAAAACAAGTAATGTGACCTCATATTCTTCTTATTCCTCACTTTTAAAAGTTGTGACAAAATAATTGCGGCTGATTCAAATAT
>JBJFHW010000226.1:0-2403 GCA_051893965.1 Acutalibacteraceae bacterium | reverse complement strand
GGCACGCCGTGTCCCTACTCCTCAAAAAGAGGCTTAACTCCACACTCCACACTCCAAACTCCACACTGTTATGCGTTTATTGTTGTCCGAGCGAAGAGCTGTCCATCATTTTGTCCATCAGGCCTTTCTTTTTCTTCTTCGGCTTGTATGCCGGAGGATTGTCAAGCTTGGCCTGCGCTCTTTTTCCGCCTCTTGTTGCAAGATATTTGTTCACTTCAATAACGGGCGGCGCCATGGTTTCACTCATGTAATCCACACAGCGCGCAAGCAGAATCTGATCGTTGCCAAGCTGTCCGAGAATGGAAACGGCAATCAGGCTTTGTGTATCGTTTGTTCCGTCCTCATAAATCTCGTTGAGAATCTGGAACATTTTTTTCATGGTTGCCGGATTGTTTTGTCTGATGGCTTCAATAATCTTCGGTGTGCCGTATTTTGAGAAAAACTCCTCAGGCAGAAAATCACCGTAGGTTGAAACGTTGAGCTTATAGAATTCACGAAGTTCCGGGAAAACAAGGCAAAGCTTGCTTGCCAAAGTGTTCGGATCATAAAAAGAGCCGTTTTTTACCGCCGCTTTGGAAACGGTTTGCGGTGTTTTGGCCTTTGCTTTGTTTGAAACGGGCGAACGTGTGCCGTATTTGTCACTGAGCGTTTCTTTCAGCTCGCCGACAACATAGGCGACATCTTTATCGTTTGCGCCGTCCGGAAGAAGCGAAAGCAAAATTCTTTTGGGTGTTTCGCCCGGATTTTCCGCGTCGGTTCCGCTGAACGCAGTCAGTTTTTCGTCTTCATAAACGAGCCTGATAACGCCGCTTTCGCCCATGAACAAGGCTTCGTTTTCCTTTTCACTTTCAGTTTGCTCAAAACCGAACTTTTTAAACGTTTCCGATGCGCCGTCAACAACTTTTTTTAACTGCTCATAATCTGCACTCATTTGCAATTCTCCTCATAAATAAAATCATTGGTCAATCTAAGATAGTATATCATAAAGATGAAGCCTTTACAAGGAATTTTAACAAAAAAGTGCACGATCACAATTCATAAAAAAGTTTGCGCATAATTGTATTCACTGTCGGTTGCCATAAATTATCCATTATGCTATAATAAACAAAAATTCAAGGAGCAAATAAAATGAAAACACTGAAAAAATTTTTAAGCGCATTTCTTGCCGTATCTCTCCTGTTTTGCGTTACGGCATTTTCGGGCTGCTCAAAAGATGATGACAGCTGGAAAGAAAAAGGGTATGATCTTTCCGTACCCGTGCTCGGCAAGGACGGCTGGTACCTTGTTTTTGAGGACGATTTTGACGGAAGCAAGCTCAACGAAAACATCAGATTCGGCGAAAAATACACAGGCAGCCGCGAAATCTGGACAACATCGCCACACGCCATCAGATGGAAAAGCGACGACAAAAACAAGCCCGAGCAGGAATGTTGGTGGTGCCCGGAAATGGTTACGGTTGAAAATTCCAATGCCGTCATTCATTCGCGCTATGAGGACAACCACACCTGTGACGGTGACTGTCCGAAAGAAGGACGCTTCACAAGCGGAATTGAAACAAGGCGGATTTCGGGAGACAACAACAATAACAAGGGCACAGCCGACGAACTGCTGTTTGCTCAGGCTTTCGGCTATTTTGAATGTAAAGTGAAGCTGCCCGATGCGGACGGGCTCTGGTCGGCGTTCTGGCTTCAGTCGTCAAACATGAGAAAAGTCGGTAACGACGGCGAGGACGGAACCGAAATTGATGTTTATGAAAGCGCTTTCAGAAGGAACAAGACTTCAAGAATGGGACATGCGCTTTTATGGAACGGTTACGGCAAAGACGGCAAGGTGGAAGATTATATCGGAAATCTTGAGCAGGACCTTTATGACGGATACCACACCTATGCGCTCAAATGGACGCCGGAATATTATGTATTTTACATTGACGGCGAGCCGACCTGGGCAACCGACGCCGGCGGTGTTTCAAAAGTCAAGGAATTTCTGCGTCTGACCGTTGAAATTGATGCCGGCAACGAATACGGACCGCACGGGCAGAAGATCGGTTCATTCAGCGGTGAAAATGTCGATTTTCTGATTGACTATGTGAAGGTCTGGCAAAACGAAAATTATGAGCCTTTTATCAAAGACGACAGCGAATTCCCGGGCGAACTGGACTTATAATAATTCGGGCAGGCCAAGCCTGCAGTGATTACGCGGGGGCAGAAAGCAATAAACTTTCACAATTACGCCGCGGCGGAAAGTCAGTGTAAAAAGTAGTAAAGTTTTTTGCCAAGCTTTTTTACAAAAAAGCTTGTGGGGTCAAGGGGCGAAGCCCATTGGCGCCGTCCGCAGACGGCGAAATCCCAATGCTTCAAATAGCGCAGGAAGGTAGGATAAACAGTCCGGTGGACTGTTTATCCG
>JBJFHW010000225.1:0-11390 GCA_051893965.1 Acutalibacteraceae bacterium | reverse complement strand
ATCAGGCGGGAACGCTTTCGGGAAACCCCGTTGCGGTAACGGCAGGAATTGAAACACTTAAAATTTTGAAAAACAATCCTCAGATTTACCGTGAGCTTGACAAAAAGGGCGCAAGGCTGGAAGAAGCTTTTTTGAAAAAAGGTCTGACGGTCAACCGCGTCGGTTCTTTGCTCAGCGCATTTTTCACCGAACAAGAGGTTTTCGATTATTCGGGAGCGCTTTCCTGTGACACAAAGGCTTTTGCCGATTATTTTTCGGCTATGCTTGAAAAAGGCATTTATGTTGCGCCGAGTCAATTTGAAGCGATGTTTGTTTCTGCCGCGCATAGCGATGAAGACATTGAAAAAACAGTTCATGCCATTAAACAAAGCTGTTAAAATAAAAAAAGAAACTGCCGCAAAGCTTGTTTTTAGCTTTGCGGCGGTTTGGTGTGGGGGATTATAAGAATTTGTAAATCATGTGTGTTTAAACTTTTTTGTCATCTTTAGGTTCAAAATACAGTATATTGAATGATATGATAAATTACTCATAGTCTATCTTTTGAGTTAATATTGAATATATTTATTTTTTTATGGAATCAATCACATTCCCAGTTTTATCAATGGTAAGTTGATATATTGTATCATTGTCATTGATAATTTCGACTAAACATTTCCCGTCAACAAAGTGTAAGTTTTGGTATCCTTCTGTTTTAAAATTTGAGAGATTCAGCTGTTCGTTGCCGTTACTATCATAAAAATAATAATTCGGATAATTGCTATCGCCTATAGCAACAGCAAATAATCCTTCGGATATATTTTGAAAATCATGAACAGATCCTTCAATTTCAACTTGATGAGTCGACATTTCTATTTTGTTTAAAATCGTAAAATCGCTATATTGTGAATATTGTGTGTATCCTATTATCATATATTTATCATTTGAATCAACAGGAATTGGTATTTGTTTTTTATTCGACCAGTCATAATCTGCTGTAGAGTATGATTTTTTGCTATTGGCATTATAAACAATATACATATAATTACCAACGGCGAGAGAATTAGAACGATATAACTTTTCACTTAAAAAACAACCGTTTCCAATATAATAAACTTTTCCTATTTCAGGACCTTTAGAAGAAAATGAATTTTCTTCTGTAACAAAAGGCATATTCGTTGTAGGCTCTAAAATCCACTCGTTATTCTTGATTACACCTACTGATATTTTTAATCCTAAATAATCTTCTGTTTCGTTGGAAACTAACTCATAATAGTTTTTGTCTGTGTCATATCCTGATGCTAATATTTCGTCACAAGACTCACTTAATCTTTTTTCTTTAGTTTCGCTGGCTGGACTCGCTGAAGTGATAGTTGATATTTGAGAATTTGTTTCTTGGGTAATTGCAACATCTTTCAAAACTTCATAAGTATATTCTGTTGTCGTCGCCAGTTTATAATATCTTCCGTTGATTAAAACTGGATTCTTTGCTTCGCTCATATCTTGAATTTCAGCATAATGAAGTTTCTTAGATTTTTTGCCATTAGTATCATAGATATACTTGTCTACGGTATATGTTGTTTTTATTTCCTTACCTTCGACATATTCCATTCTTGTTTCATCTTGAATGCATATATTATCTTCGTATGTAAGTGTCGATATATAGTTTGTTTCGCGTTCAAATGTATCACATTGATACATACTGTGCATTTCGATAATGTCTCCGAATTCATTATATTTATAAGTCAGAGTTTCAGTATATTTTTCTCCATCAAGTGTTACTCCATCCCTTAATTCGCTGACGCAATTACCGTTTGTGTCATAAGTATAAGTATAAGAATATGACGAATCTCCAAAATAACTTTTCTTTATTCCAGACTTATATGTTAAATTGTCATTTTCGTCATATACGAAGTTTGAATTAACAAAACTATTATTATCGTCACAAATAAATTCTTCACTTACTATTTTTCCGGAATTATCATATTCGAAAAATTTTTCATTAATTACTGATGGATCGTCATACTCATCAGAGTATTGCTCTATCTCATAAGTCAGAACCCATTTTTCATCGGTGTTATCTGTATTATCTACATTATCTGTATGATATGTATTATCATCTGTATGATATGTATTATTACATGCAACTAGCAATGTAACAACACAAAAAGCTAATAATATTGAACAAAATTTTTTTACTGTTTTCATAATCTTTCCTCTTTTCTTGAATATTCTACCGAATTACTGATCGGATTTTTTAAACAAATTGCTGAATCCGACAATAGCAATATCTATAACGCCAAAGACTAAAGAGGCTATTCCCAAATTTTTAATTGTAATTATTTTTGATTCAAAGTCGCTGTATGGTTGAGTCCATGTATATCCCCAACTTGAGCTGATTTCGTTTTGAGCGTATATAACGCCTATAATACCTACTATTATGAGGAAAATTCCCACGATAACGCAAATTACCTTTTTATTGTTCATAAAAACATTCCTTTCAAAATTTTAGACTTATGCAGATCGTGTTTTCTGCTTTGCCCCCCTTTTTATAAACTGCACCCAATTACTCTGCATAAATAAAAAAGTGCGCCAACCGAAGTCAACGCACCTAAAAATGCAAACTCCGATTGTCGCTACACAAACTTAAATAGAATTAGAGCATCTCTGCTATACCATTTAATGGAATTTGCGTTTTTATCAAGTCCTAAAATTGGTATAACAGAAAAAGGGTATAATATTCCTCAAAAATAAAAGATACCACCAATTCTAATTATTCAGTTTGTGTAGCATAATTAGTATATCACAATAGCTTTCAAAAATCAATATTTAAACTAAAGAATAAATCCATGCTATTGAACAAAGCTGTTAAAATAAAAAAAGAAACCGCCGCAAAGCCTGCTTTTAGCTTTGCGGCGATCCCTTTAGGAAGCATAACATTAAGATGAAAGTATTTTAAGCAGTTTAAAACATCTTGCCAAACAATTCTTTAATCCATTTGAACAAGGATTTAAGAAAAGCGATAAGACGCAGTGCCGGATTTGACGGCTTGTCATCGTTTTCATTGGCAACCCAGTTATAGGTGTTGCAGTTTTCTGTTGTCATGGGATCCATTGAACCCCATTGGTTGTTGAAAACCATGAACTGAGTCAGGTCAAAATCATCAACGGTAAGCTGTCTGTCTGCAGAATATACCGCACAGAGAAGCTCTGCTTCATACCAGGTCCAGTTTGAATGTCTTGCGTTTTTGACGAACCATGTCTGATCGGGGAACAGGCAGGTGGAAGCGTCAATCTGTTTGTCGGGAGAGATATATTTGCCCTTGCCCTGCGCAGTTCTTTCGGCTATGTAATCCTCGCTGAGTGTTCCGTATATGGTTGAAGTTGTTGCGCCGAAAGAAGCTCTGTTAACGGAAGCAATCTGATCGCCGACCGCATCGCAGGATTCACAGGTCGGTCCCATCTGGAAGCCGTATTTGGCAATGATTCCGAGGTTTGCGTTGTCGTTGATTTCCTGCATAAGTTCGGGAATATTCTGACGGACAACCTTGTCATAGTTTTCAATTTTTTCAATCAGACCGGCATATTCGGTTCGTTTTTCACTGCCTTCTTTGCCGAAAACATAGTTGAGAGCCTGCTGATAATCTTCGGAGCAAACGGCTGCCCAATAGCACGGCCAGGTGAAAAATGTTGAAAGGGCAAGTGCAGAAGTAACGCCCTCAAGCAGTTTATAATAAATGGTTTCTTTGGTAACGCCGACAAGCGTGTCAAAAACGCCGCCTTTGGTTAAAAGATCAATGGTTGTTGTCAGAAAAGCGTCAACATTAAACATTCCGAGCGCGTTGCAGTCGATGAGGAATCGGTTGATTGCGTTGCCGTCAAGCTTGAACTTTCCGCTGATGGGTTCGCTTAAAACTTCCGCACCGTTCACAACACCGCCGTCAAAGCCCATGCCGGCAATGTCGTCTGTGCCGTATTTGGCAATATAGGCAAGAGCAACGCTTGTGCCGAGGCATCTGCTTGTGATGGCAACCTTTTCTGCGCCGGTGACCTGTTTGATGCCTTTGATAAATTCGTTGAACTTATCGGCAGTCTCAAGCGGGTCCAGTCTCCAGTCATACCAGAACTGATAGGCATAACAGCTGTAATAACCGTCTGCGTCTTTTTTATCGGTGTTCATGTTCCGGATGTTTTCTTCCATGTGCTCTTTTGAAATTCCCGAGCCGTTGGAAGCTTCGCCGTTGTTGTCAAGAAGCGTATCACCGAAAAGCTCTGAAATTTCCTTTTGAAGATTTTTGTAATAGTTATCCCAATGATCTGTTAAAAGACCTTCAACAAGGAACGGATAAAGAACATTGGCAACGGATTCATAAATGGCCGTGTTATCAGAATCGTCATCATCGCTGCTTGCGCTGAAAAGATCCGAATAACGCAGAAGCTTGTTTCCGTCTTTGTCATAAAGTGTGTCACCGTCACCGGAAATGACGATAACCGGATATTGGCTTCTGTTCTGAAGATTGGCATTGCCTGCAAAAGCAGGAACAAACAGTGAGAAAATCATAAGCAGGGATAAAAAGACAGACAATAACTTTTTCATGGTAGCCTCCTGTTTTTTCATTAATTTTTGAAAAAATCATATGAAATTGAACAATTCATAATGTAAGAATAACACTTGACTGTTGTATAAATATGAACAAATTGTAAACAGTTAACAAAACAAACACAAATTCCTGCCGGTGTTGTGTATGATACACAATCGGGCGGGAATCGTTTTTTAATATTCGTTATAAAGACGGCTGTATATTCCGCCTTTTTTCAGAAGTTCTTCGTGTGTTCCCTGTTCTTCAATTCCTTTTTCGGTCAGAACAAGAATTCTGTCTGCGTTCTTGATGGTTGAAAGTCTGTGGGCAATTGTCAGAGTGGTTCTTCCTTTGGTGAGTGTTTCAAGCGATTTTTTGATGATGTGTTCGCTTCGGTTGTCAAGGGCGCTTGTTGCTTCGTCGAGAATCAGAACGGGCGGATTTTTCAAAAACACTCTTGCAATGGAAATTCGTTGCTTCTGTCCGCCGGAAAGCATGGTGCCCCTTTCGCCGATAAAGGTGTCATAGCCGTTTTCAAGTGCGCAAATGAATTCATGGGCGCCTGCAAGCTTTGCCGCATTGATCACATCTTCACGCGTGGCTGACGGATTTCCGTAAAGAATGTTTTCAATCACTGTTCCGGAAAACATGTAAACATCTTGTTCCACAACGCCCACAGCCTGCCTGAGAGCGCCGAGCTCAATCTGAGAAATATCTTTTCCGTCAAGCGTGATGCATCCGTCATTTATATCATAAAAATGAGAAATCAGACTGCACATGGTTGTTTTTCCGCTTCCGGACGGTCCGACGATGGCAACATTTTCGCCTTTCTTAACGGTGATGTTTATGTGTTCAAGAACATCTTCGGTTTCGTCTGCATAACTGAAAGTAACATTTTTAAATTCAATTTCTCCCTCGGTTTTTTCAGGGATATATTTTTGGCTGTATCCTTTTTCGCAGTCAATCTCCATCACTTCACGGAATCGTTCAATACCGGTCAATCCCTTTTCAAATTGCTCAATAAATTCAACAATGCGCTTGACGGCGGCAATAAGCATTGCGTCATAAAGCAGATAAGCCGCATAATCCGCCGTGGTGATTTTGCCCTTGATGATGAACATGCCGCCCATGAGTATCATAATCAGATACATCATGCCGTCAAAAAAGCGAACAACGCTGTTGAGTCTTGCCATATAGCGGTAGGAAGCCTGCTGGACCTCACTCAGATGCGTGCTTTCCTGTTTGAACTGCTCTTCTTCGTGCTTTTCCTGCGTGAAAGATTTGATCACTCTGATGCCGAGAAGCGAAGTTTCCGTTCGTGCATTCACATCGCCGGCAATCACGCGCCTGTCTTTGAATGCTTTGTGCATTTTTTTGCGAAAATACATCGTTCCGAGAAGCATCAGCGGAAGCATGGCAAAAGAAACAAGTGTCAGCGGAAGATTGATTGAGCCGAGAACGGCAAAGCTTACAATCATTTTTAAAGCAAAGATGAAGAACTCTTCGGGGCAATGGTGCGCAAATTCGGAAACATCAAACATATCGGTGGTGATTCTGCTCATAAGCTGTCCAACCTTGGTTGTGTCATAATAGCTCAGCGGAACACGAAGCAGATGAGAAAACAAATCTTCTCTCATGCTTTTTTCAATTTTCACGCCCATGGAGTGACCGACATAAATCATATAATAGCCGGCAAGCATGTCAACGCCTTTGAGCGCGGCATAAAGAACAGCCATTTCGGCAATGACTTTTACCGTCAGATCCGCCATGTTGTTAACGGCAATTTCGGTGATCCGCCGGACAAGCATCGGCAAAACAAGCTCGCAGACGGTTGTCAGTGCGGCGCAGAACAAATCAATTGCAACAACGCCCTTGTATTTTTTCAGATAAGGCATGAACCATGTTTTTATCATGCCGGACTTTTTATCTTTCATTTTTATGATCATTCCTTTGAATTTTTTCAAAAGTATTATATACCAACCGCCTTTGCCTGTCAAAGCGGTTTTTGAACAGAAGAGGGAATTTTGTATTAAAAACAGCCGGCAATGTGAACGTATTTTTAATGGATTCTTAATTTGTTCTAAAACCCTTTATTTCTTTTTAATAATTGATTTAAGTAGGTTTTAAGTTTCGTTGTTATGATAAAAACACAAAAGGAGGTAAGCCAGATGGACTCAAAGAAAACGGTCCTTGTTTGTGTAACGCCTCAGGAATCATCAAAATCTCTTGTGGCGGCAGGCAAGGCAATTGCCGAAAAAAACTCGGCAACGCTTGAAGTTATATCCGTGCTTCCGATGGAGTTAAACGAAGAAAAAAACAGCCTGAAAATCATTGAAGGAATTCATCATTTTGCAAAAGATGCCGGCGGAGAAATGGCTCTTTATTTCAGTGATGAGCCGGTTCTTACCATTGCCGCACATATTGCAAAAACAAAGCCGATGCTTCTTGTTGCCGGTTTTCCGGGAGAAAACAGCAACGACTTTGTTTCAACAATTCATCTTCTCGTTCCGGAACTCCCGATCAGCATGGTTGACGGCAAAAAGATTTACAACATTCTTCCCTTTGAATCAAGCCAACCCGTTTGCAAATAATGAGTTGCCACCTCATTGTTTTGCGATTTGTTTTTTCATTTTTTTCTCTCTGATGGCAAGAAACCGCCCGAACAGGACGGTTTCTTGCTTTTTTTGGAATATCAAAGATATTTTCTCAGATCATCAAGAAGAGACTGCTCCTGAGAAACAAGCTTCTGTGCAAGCTGCTTTGCCTTTTTGTCGGCGGCCGGATATTTGTTTTTATAAATTGAAATCTGTTTGATACCCATGTTACAGCCGTCCGTCATCAGCGCGGCAATTGTCTGATCCGACGGGTCTTCCATAAGCTTTGCGTTGATTTTTAACCATGAAGCGGCTCTTGCCATGGCAGACGGCTCTTTTTCGCTTTCGCCGAGAGAAGAAAGCATTTCGTGCGTTTCATCGCCGATTTTTTCATGCTTTTTAATTGAATCGGTCAGAAGCTTAAGAAGCTCGTCATCTTTCACATTATCAAGAACTTCTCTGATGGAGTTGACGGCGGTTTTTGTTCCGCTGTCACATTCTTTTAACAGATGTATTGTATCGTCTGACATAATATTTCTCCCTTTTGTGCAAATATTTATTTTTAGTTTACCCAAAATAAGAATTTATATTATTGGTTTTAAATGCAGTTGACATCTTATTTATGCAGTTGTATAATTTTTTATAATACATTTAAAAAATATATTTTTTCAAAATAGCAAATTAACAAATCAAGTAATAATATATTTGTGATTAAAAGGAGAAAAAATGACAGAGGTAAGTGTTATTGTTCCAATCTATAATTCTGAAAAGAGCCTTAAAAAGTGTATTCATTCTATAACTGTTCAAACGTTAAAAAATATCGAAATAATTCTTGTTGATGACGGCTCAACTGATAAAAGTGGCCAAATTTGTGACAGTCTGAAAGATAAGGATAGCCGAATAACAGTTATTCATCAAAAAAATCAGGGATCTATTGCTGCGCGCAGGCATGGCATTGAAAAGGCAACAGGTAAATATATTTGCTTTTGTGATTCGGATGATACTCTTGCGAATGAAGCATTAAGAATTATGATGGATGAAATATATAACAGTGAAAGTGATATTTGTGTCGGAAAAATGGATCGCTGTTGGAAAGGAGTCCATATGAAAGGCTATGTTTCACCTTGCTTACAGATTGACAGACCTGTTGTTTATGATCATGAGCGGTTTATGAAAGAACTTTATATCAGTTGGTTCGGCACTACAAATGTTCCTGTTGCATTATGCGGAAAAATTTTTAAAGCAGAACTGATTAAAAATGCCTATTATGATACACCTGATTTAGGCGTATTTTTAGGAGATGATTTAATCGTTACGCTCTCAGCGTTTCCGAAAGCAAAAAAGGTTGTTTTTATTCCTGATGTTATTTATTATTATACCGTTGGCGGAGGAACAAGTTCTTTTCGTCCGAATATGCTTGATGAATGGATAAAACTTTATAACTATAAGATTCCTTTTGCAAAAAAATATATTCCGGAAAGTGAAGCTCAAAAATATGCTGATATTGAACTTTGCAATATGACGTTTACATATTTAGAAATGCTTTTTGAAAGAAGCTGTTTGAGTAGGGCACAATTTGAAGAAAAGATCAAAGAAGCATTGGAAAGACCGGAAATAAAAAATGCAGCATTAAACCCCATGATTGATATTGGAAAAAGTATAAATGTTCGTATGATCAGAGAGGGTAATGTTCAGGTGATATATGATGCTGTTAAACAGCGCCTTGATTCAACTGCATATTCAAGAAAAATAAAGAGTATTATTCGTAAATTATAATTTTTCAGCAATATAAAATTTGTATATTGATTTAACTTGCCTGTCTCAATGCGCGACAGGCTTATTTTCATAAGACTGTAAATTATTAAAGTGTTCAATAATGTTATTGTGCTAATTTAATTATAACAGCTTAAATTATATAAAAGAACGAGAAGAAACGTGCTCATATTTACAATTTGACAACACAAAAAACTATTGTAAAATATTGTTTTTTATGTTATACTTATCTTCCATAATTTTGTGTAACAGCGCATTTTCATGCTTTTGAGCGGATTTATAAAACCTGTTTTCGGGAGGAAAGAGTTTTGCAAAAAAAGAAATCATTGTCATCTCATAAAAATAATTTTATGAAATACAGGTATTTGCTTTCTGAACTTGTCAGAAAAGATATAAAACTTCAATACAGAGATTCTGTTCTCGGCGTGTTCTGGACATTTCTTCAGCCGCTTCTTACCATGATCGTTCTTTCGGTTGTTTTCAATAACCTTTTCGGCCGTGACAGCAGTAAGGTTGTTAACTATCCTGTCTATCTTCTGTGCGGACGACTTCTTTTTGAATTTTATACACATTCAACCAAAAGGGCCATGCGTTCCATACGCTCGCACGCAAGTATAATCAAGAAAGTATATGTTCCGAAATATATTTATCCGCTTTCTTCGGTTATTTCAACGTTTATTACCTCACTGATTTCGCTTTTGGTTCTTGTTGTGGTTATTGCATTTTTCAACATCGTGGGAATCCACCCGATACCGATTACCTGGCATGTTGTTTTTGCAATTATACCGGTTTTTATCCTGTTTTTCTTCTCATTGGGTGTGGGTATGATTCTTGCAACGCTGAATGTATTCTTTAAGGATATTGAAAATATCTATGATGTTTTCTGTCTGCTGCTTTTTTATGTTACACCGATTGTTTATCATATCAGCCGTCTTGGGTTTGAAGACGGAAGCTGGCAACTCAAGCTTATTAAACTCAATCCTCTTTACGGAATCATCGGAATGTTCAGAGCTTCCATTCTTTTCGGTGACAGATTTGCTTCTTTTTGGGATATGAAGCTTATGATTTATTCAATCGTTTGCACCGTAATTGTTCTGATCGTCGGTTTTATTCTGTTCTATAAAAATCAGGACAAGTTCATTCTTCACATTTAACGGAAAGGTGAAAGCACAATGGCAAACAATTCAATTAATGTTGATCATGTCAGCATGATGTTTAACATCAACAGTGAGGGTGTTGATAATGCAAAGGAATATCTTGTTCGCGCGGCAAAAAGGCAGCTTCATTTTTCCCGCTTCTGGGCGCTGAAAGATGTAAGCTTTCAGGTTGAGCGTGGCGACAGAATGGGCGTTATGGGATTTAACGGCGCAGGAAAAAGCACGCTGCTGAAAACAATTGCGGGGGTGCTCAAACCCACTTTCGGAAAGGTGGAAACCGACGGTATTATTGCGCCTTTGATTGAGCTTAGCGCAGGTTTTGACGCAAATTACAGCGGCAGAGAAAACATTTATCTTTACGCTGCAACGATGGGCTTTTCAAGAAAGTTCACCGAAGAAAAATTTGATGAAATTGTTGAATTTTCCGAGCTCGGAAAATTTATTGATGCGCCGCTGAAAAGCTATTCATCGGGAATGAAATCTCGTCTCGGCTTTTCCATTGCAACTTCGGTTAAACCCGAAATTCTGATTCTTGACGAAGTGCTCAGCGTCGGTGATGCGGCGTTCAGAGAAAAAAGCGAAAAACGTCTTGAAAGCATGATGGGTGACGGCGTTACGGTTCTGTTTGTTTCCCACAGCACGGAAAGAGTGAAAAGAATTTGCAACAAAGCGCTTATTCTCACCCAGGGACAGCTTGTTGCAAAGGGCGACAGCGATGAAATCTGCGACCTTTATAAAGAAATGGTACATCAAAGATAACATCTGACAGGAGAAAAAGCGAAAAATGGAATTTAAAATCAACCCGGCGGCATATTCAAATATGTTCCCGCTGCCGTCGGTCATTGTTGACGAAAATATCCGCCTTGCAAGCGCAGTTCAGCTCAAGGCGGTTCTGTATCTTTTCAGACACAGCATGGCGGGAGAAAATGTCACCTGTGCGCAGATTGCAAAAGCCACGGGATACGCCGAAGAAGATATTGTTGACGCCATGATTTTTTGGGTCGAACGAGGAATTGCCGTGAAAGAAAACGGTGTAATCAAGCTCGCTCCGATTCAAAGCCCCGCTTGTGAACAGGAGAAAAAAAGCGAAAGCAAAGAAAAAAACAACACACCGAAAAGCGTTGCCGCACCGATTCCTCCCGTTTCAAAGCCCAGTCATGAGCAGATAGCGATCCGATGCAGTGAGTGCGCGCAGTTCAGTGCGCTTTTTGCCGAAGCGCAGCAAAAGCTCGGCAGAACCATCGGCTATGAAGGTCAGGCAACGCTGATTATGCTCCATGACAGCTACGGACTTCCGATTGAAGTGATTCT
>JBJFHW010000224.1:0-11395 GCA_051893965.1 Acutalibacteraceae bacterium | reverse complement strand
GATAACGCAGAGCGTGGAGCATTAGCGGAATATCTGGTCGCTTGTGCATTAGGAATTACTGATAAAGTCAGGAAAAATTGGGATAAGTACGATCTATTATCTCCGGAAGGAATTGCAATCGAAGTGAAAGCATCAGGATACCTTCAAAGTTGGGGACAAAATAAGCTGTCGGCAATAGGTTTTGGTATTCAGCCAACCTGTGGTTGGGACAGTTCTACTAATACTTATGCAGAAAAAAAGATTCGTCAATCAGATATTTATGTTTTTTGTGTTCATAAGCATACAAATCCAAATACAGTAAATCCATTAGATATTACACAATGGGATTTTTATCTTTTGCCAACGAAGATTTTAAATGAAGAAGTGGGTACTCAAAAGCGAATACATCTATCATCTTTATTAAAAATCGGTGCAGAAAGGTGTGAGTTTCATCAATTACACAAAAGGATTATCGAACTTATCAGATAGTATTTTTATGTTTTATATATGATATATTGAAAATAAACACATTAGCAACTAATCATTTCTTAATGTATAATCTATAAATACTACCGCTTATTTTTGCGTTTTCGGGCAGTCTCAAGTCGGGATTGCCCGTTTTCGGAAGCTGTTTATCGTGTTTGAACAGCAAAAGAAGAAATTTTCAAAGAACGAAAACAGTTAACATAAAATCACAGGAGCTTTATATGAAAATAACCTATATCAACCATAGCGGTTTTTTGGTTGAAACAAAAGACTGCTATTACATCTTTGATTATTATCGGGGAGACCTGCCCGACCTTGACGAAAACAAGCCTGCCGTTGTTCTGTGCAGTCATTTTCATCACGATCATTTTAACCCGGAAATATTCGATATGCTTAACCGTATGCATATAAAATATCAGGCGGTTCTGGCTAAGGATATAAGCGAAAATCAGTATCCTGACGAAGTCAAAGTTACAAAGGCATATCACAATCAGACATATACGCTTGATAACGGGTCGGTTGTTCAGACGCTGCTTTCAACGGACAGCGGCGTTGCCTTTATCCTGAAAACAAAAGAGGGCGTCATTTATCACGCCGGCGATCTGAACGACTGGTTCTGGGACGGCGAACCGCAGGAAGATAACCGGCAAATGACACTGCGATACAGAAATGAAATCAACAAAATCAAAAACATCCGGTTTGACGCCGCCTTTGTGCCGCTTGACCCAAGGCAGGAAAAGCATTATGCCGACGGTTTGCTTTATTTCCTTGAAAATGTTGATTGCGATGCGGTTTATCCGATGCATTATTGGAACGAGCCACGCGTGATCGGTCAGTTCATCACTGAATTTCCCGCATATAAATCCATCATAAAAAACAGCGAAACTGCAAAAGGAGAAGAAGTTTGAATAAATTCAAACTTGAAGTAAGAAGTAAGAGTGAAAAGTGAAAAAGTGCGGTGATTTTGCCTGCGGCAAAATTGATTATAATTTGTTTAACTTTACTTTTGTGCCTTGCAGCACAGCGGAAAGGAATGGTCATAATTATGAGCTTTAAAATGGTTCACGAAAACTACAATGTTTCAGACCTTGAAAAATCAATTGAATTTTATCAGGAAGCCCTCGGCTTACATGAAGTCAGAAGAACCGTGAAAGATGATTTCATCATTGTGTTTTTATCCAATGACGCAAGCGATTTTGATCTTGAGCTTACCTGGTTAAAGGAGCATCCGCAGAAATATGATTTGGGCGAATGTGAATTTCATCTGGCTTTCAAAGCCGACGATTTTGATGCTGCCCACAAGAAACATGAAGAAATGGGCTGCATCTGCTTTGAAAATGTGCAAATGGGCATCTATTTCATTGCCGACCCGGACGGATATTGGCTTGAAATTGTGCCCTGATAATAAAAAACTGTTGATTAGTGTTCGTTAGAGTAAAAAATTCAAACGCAAACAGTGTTCAAGGACAGTTTCAAATCAGGATTGCTTGTTGAAGCATAAAAACGAAAGGAAGTCACAAATGAATATAACCGTATATCTCGGCGCAAACGAGGGGAACGACCCGGCACTGAAAGAAGCCGTAAGAGAACTAGGAAAATGGATTGGCGAAAGCGGGAATTGCCTTGTTTACGGCGGCTCAAAATCGGGTCTGATGGGTGAACTTGCTCAAAGCGTTCTATGTTCCGGCGGAAAAGCAATCGGTGTTGAACCGCAGTTTTTCATTGAGCAGGAATTTCAGCTTGACGGTCTGACACAGCTGATTGTTACGAAAGATATGTCGGAAAGAAAAGCAAAAATGATTGAACTCGGCGATGCGTTTATTGCTTTTCCCGGCGGCACCGGCACGCTGGAGGAAATTGCGGAAATAATGGCAAAATCGGCACTCGGTCACCTTGATGCGCCCTGCATTTTATATAATCTCAACGGCTATTACAACAGCCTGAAAGAGTTGCTCAACCATATGACTGAAAAAGGGCTTTCTACGCAAGAAAGACAAAAAGGCATCTGTTTTGCCGACAGTCTTGACCGGATTCAAGAAATTCTTTTGAGCTGAAAAAGCTATGCAAAAAAGGTTTGTGCCAAAATCTTTTTTAAAGTGTTTTTGTTAAAGCTTCGGCTGATTCGGAAAAGATTTCTGAACAGCCGAAAAAACTTTCGGAAGCTTTTAAGTAAATAACATAAAGTATTACATAAATACTGTTTGTGCACTTTACTTTTTTTACCGCGGTGCTATAATAAATTCAAAATAAAAGCAGAAAATAATGAAAATAATTTAAGGAGCACTTGTCATGAACTTTTATGAAAGAGCGTTAGAATTAAAAAACGAAACGATTGAAAACCGCCGGTATTTTCACAAAAATGCCGAGGTCGGTCTTGATATGCCGAAAGCACAGGCTTATGTTACGGAAAAGCTAAAAGAATACGGATTGAAGCCGCAGAAATGCGGCCACGGTGTTTCGGCTGTTCTCGGGCACGGCGGCAAGGTTCTGCTTCTTCGGGCAGATATGGACGCGCTTCCCATGCCGGAGGAAAGCGGCGAAGCATTTGCCTGCCCCACAGGCAAAGAAAACCATGCCTGCGGTCACGATTTTCATGCGGCAATGCTTCTGACCGCCGCAAAAATGCTCAAAGAAAACGAAAATCTGCTTGAGGGCACCGTTAAATTCATGTTCCAGCCGGCTGAGGAAACTTTTGAGGGCAGCAACGACATGATTGAAGCAGGAATCCTTGAAAATCCGAAAGTTGATGCGGCTCTTGCCTTTCATGTTGCCGCCGGTCAGCTTCCCATGGGGCTTTTTATGTATAACGACAAAGACGCCATGATGTTTTCCGTTGACGGCTTCAAAATCACCGTTCACGGAAAAGGCGCGCACGGAGCCTATCCGCAAAACTGCGTTGACCCGATCAACATCGGCGTACACATTCATCTTGCGCTTCAGGAGCTGATTGCAAGAGAAAGCGACCCGAACCATGCCTGCGTTCTGACAATCGGGCAGTTTGAAGCAGGTGCGGCGGCGAACATCATTCCCGACACTGCCGTTTTGCAGGGTACAATCCGCACAAACAACAACGAGGCAAGGCAGCTTCTTGTGCGAAGAATGAAAGAAGTTGCAAGCAAAACCGCAGAAGTTTTCGGCGGCAGTGCCGAAATTGAAATGATTTCGCAGGTACCTGTGCTGATTTGCAACCCGCAGGTGACTGACGAAATGGTCGGATATATCAAAGAACTGCCGATTCCAAATCTTACCCCCTGCCCCGATTTGACTTCAAGTGCATCGGAGGATTTTGCAATCATCGCCCAAAAGGTGCCGGCGGCATTTATGTATCTTTCCGCAGGCTACCAAGACGAAAGAGGCGCCTATGTTGCGCACAATCCGAAAGTGCAGTTTAACGAGGACGTCTGCCCGATCGGTTCGGCGTGTCTTGCACACTGCGCCGTTGAGTGGCTGAGAAATAATAATAAATAAGCTTGGTTCAAAATATGAGTTGAAGCTTTATATAGTGTGGAGTTTGGAGTTTGGAGTGTGGAGTTAACCGCTCTTTTTCAGTTTGTGCAGTAGGGACACGGCGTGCCGTGTCCGCCGTCGGGAACAAATTTATATTTAGTGGAAAAATTTCATTGACGGCTTAACCGTCAATCAGGAAACCCCCGGCGAGGGTTTCCTACGGTAAAACAGTCCACCGAACTGTTTTACCTACCTTCCTGCGCTTTTTTGAAGCATTAGGATTTCGCCGTCTGCGGACGCCGACAATGGGCGTTGCCCCTTGACCCCACGAGCTTTTTTGTAAAAAAGCTCGGCAAAAAACTTTACTCCTTTTTGCACTGACTTCTCGTCGTGGCAAAATTTTAAAGATTACAACTTCCTACCCCGCGTAACTCCTGCGGACGATGTCCGCTGAAAGGAATGAGAAAAGTGAAAAAGCTGTATATCCCCTTTTTGTTTCTGCTTTTACTGCTTCTGACAGCCTGCGGCCGCAGTCAATATGAACAGCCGACTGTTGTTTCTTCCGCAACTGCCGTTGAAAGCACAACGGCTTACACAACCGAACAGCAAACGGACGCTTCAACCACTGCGGATTCTGTAAACGTTGCCGGTTCTGCTTCATCATCTTCTCAAACCACAGCTTTTTCAAACACAACAACTGCTGAAAGCACAACCACTTATGAAACCTCCGCGGTGCAAACAACCGCTCAGACACAGCCGTCTGCTTCGGGCACTTATCAGGTCAGCGAAATGCGGGTAACAAGAGACGGTCTTTCCATTTACGGTAAGCTTTATACTCCCGACTTGCAAAACCAAAAACTTCCGGCCGTTATTCTTTCTCACAGTGCGAACATGACAAGCGACTCCATGACTTCCTATTGCAAAAGGCTTGCTTCTTCGGGCTTTGTTGCCTACGCTTTCGACTTTTGCGGCGGCGACAGAAACAGCCGCAGTGACGGCAGTGAAGCCGATATGACAATATTCACCGAGATTGAAGACTTAAAAGCCGTTCTGAATGAAATCAGCAAGCTCAATTTTGTTGACAGCGAAAACATCTTTTTGTTCGGAACCAGTCAGGGCGGTCTTGTCTCGGCCGTTACCGCCGCCGAGTACCCGTCACCGGTGAAAGCGCTGATCCTCTTTTATCCGGCTTTCAACATCGCCGAAATTTCGCAGAAATACGGTTCGGTTATGCCCGGTTCCTCAAACACCGCCTTTGTTCAGTCGCTTTTAAACTATGATGTTTATCAGCACATCGGTGCGTTCAAGGGTGATGTTCTGATTCTGCACGGCACAAACGATTTTGTGGTTCCGTATTCCTATTCCGAAAAAGCCGCAAACATTTATGAAAACTGCGAACTGCACTTAATCAAGGGCGCAACCCACGGCTTCAACGCAGATAACTATGTTTATTACGGAAACTTCGACAACGAAACATGGAATTATACCACAGCTTTTCTTAAAAAAGAACTTGGAAAATAACTTAAAACAGCAAAAACGGCGAAATCGGGAAAACCGACTTCGCCGTTTGATTTATATTGATTTTTCAAATTAAAGCATGGCGCCGAAATCGGACTCAATTGCCTGTCCGGTAATGGCTCTTGATTCGTCGCTTGCAAAGAACAACAGAATGTTTGCAACATCTTCGGGCATGCAAGGCTGAACTTTCAGATCGCCGTGTTTTGCCATCTGACCCATCATGTCAGCATCAAGAACATCTTCTCTTGAAGCCATAACCATCGGCGTAACAATTGTGCCGGGGCAGATTGCATTGCAGCGGATTCCCGTTCCGGCAAAGCGAAGTGCCGTGTGACGGGTCAGACCGATGATGGCAGCCTTTGATGAAACATAAGCCGCACCGCCGCAGCCGAGAAGTCCTGCAACAGAAGCCACATTGATAATGGAACCTGTGCCTGTTTTTTCCATTTGCGCGCTTACTTCACGCATGCAATACATGGTGCCCTTTGTGTTTGTGCCGATAATGCGGTCGATGTCTTCATCAAGCACTCTGTCAATCGGGCGAAGACCCTTTTCAAGAATACCTGCGTTGTTAACAAGAACATCAATTTTGCCGAAAGCTTCCACGGTTTTGGCAACAAGATTTTTTACGTCCTCAACCTTTGAAATATCGGTGACAACGGGAAGAACGTTTCCGCCCGCTTCTTTGATTTGTGCCGCCACTTCTTCAAGCGGCTCTGCACGTCTTGCGCTGATGACAACGTTTGCTCCCTCTTTTGCAAAAAGGAGTGCGGTTGCCTTGCCGACACCGGAATTTCCGCCGGTGATGATTGCTGTTTTTCCGTCTAAACGACCCATGGTGTTACCTCCTGAAATTATCTGACCTGGCGGTCAAAATTACTTTGTTATTATAGCAAAATAACAGGTATTATGCAACTTGTTACCAATAAATTTCATGCACTTTTTACACAGCAGAAAACCCGCAAACAAAATAAATAAAAAAAGCTGAAAAAAGTATTAAAAATTATTGCACATTGCCCCGCTCAATTGATTGACATTTCTCTTGAAAAGCGTTTATAATAATTTGGATTGAAAATGGATCAAATCATCACAAAGAAGAGTGAATGAAAAAATGGATTTTAATGTTATGAACATTTTATTTGACTGTGCGGTTATTTTGCTGGCAACAAAAATATGCGGCATGGTTACACGAAAAATCGGACTGCCGCAGGTGGTCGGAATGATTATCGCAGGACTTCTTATAGGTCCTGCCATTTTCAGCCGTCTCGGTCTCGGCTTTTCCGGCATCATCAACCCCACCGAAACCGAAATGGACGTGTTGCAAAGCTTTTCTCAGATAGGTGTTATCTTTATTCTGTTTTCCAGCGGTCTTGAAACGGACATAAAAGAACTCAAACGAAGCGGCGCCGCGGCAACGGCTGTGGCGGCGGCAGGCGTTCTTGTTCCGGTTGCCCTCGGAACGGTTGTTTCGCTTTTGTTTATGGGCGGACTTTCCGAAGCTTCCAATCACGGAAAACTGCTCAATGCCCTTTTTATCGGCACCATTCTGGCGGCAACAAGCGTGGGAATTACGGTTGAAACGCTGCGTGAACTCGGAAAGCTCAACACAAAAGTCGGCACAACCATTCTCAGCGCCGCCATCATTGACGATGTGCTCGGCATCATCACGCTGAGCATCATCACGGGGCTCAACGGCGGCGGAAGCATCTGGATCACACTGCTCAAGGCAGTCGGGTTCTTTGCTTTCACAATCGGCGTGGGACTTCTGATGCGCTGGTTCTTCAAAAAAATGATTAAAAAATATCCGCATAAACGCCGCACGGGTATTTTTGCGCTTGTTATGTGCTTTGCCTATGCCTACTGCGCAGAAGAATTTTTCGATATTGCCGCCATCACCGGTGCTTATATGGCGGGGCTGATGCTCAGCGGTCTGAAAGACACTTCTTTTGTTGACAGAAAGGTTATCGTCAGCGGCTATATGATTTTCACACCGATTTTCTTTGCCTATATCGGCATCAGTGCGGATTTCAGCCATTTTCAGCTTTCAGGTCTGCTGTTTGCCCTTGTTTTTGTTGTCGCAGGAATCATCGGCAAAATCGTCGGCTGCAGCGGTGTGGCAAGAATCTGCCGTTATAACGGCAAGCAGTCGCTTGTTGTCGGCTGCGGCATGATTGCAAGAGGCGAGGTTGCTCTGGCTGTTTATTCAACGGGAAAGAGCCTGATTTATTATGAAAACGGTCAGCTTGCCGGCATTGACCCGCTCGTTGCCACCATTTGTCTGATTGTGATTTCTTCCATTCTCTGCCCGATTTTGCTCAAGCTTGCTTTCAAGAGCAGAAAACGCAAGGGAGAAGACGCCGATCAGCCGTCCGAGGTTATCAAGGATCATGACGAGCGCATTTTTGACGAAGCCATCAACAACGGCGTGGGCGTACACGCAGCTGAGAGCGCCAAGGCAAAAAAGAAAGCGTAAAATTTTGCAAACAAAACCCAAAGCACTACAAAAGCTTCTTCGGATTCAAGTCCGGGGAAGCTTCATTTTATTTAGCATCGATGAATATTTTTACATTCTTTTTTTGCTCATAAAGAGTCTGTAGCAAGATTCCGCCGATAATCAGTACCAAGGCGGCAACCGACTGAAGCCGGAGCTTCTCTTTTAAGAAAACAGCCGATATAATCAAAGACAAAAACGGCGTCAGGTACGCAAGATTCGCAATTTTTGCCGTGTTTTGTTCTCCTTTCAGCGCAAATGCCCAAAGAAGATAGGCAACGGCATTAATCGCGACGCCGAGCCACAAGATGCCGAGCCACTGCACTGCTTTTATCGGAACCCATGTTTCTGTTATCCTGCCCGATATCATGGCGCAAACGGCAACAACAAGCCAGCTTACCATCATCGAGATGTTCTGATCATAATCCGCTTTTTTATTCAGCACCGAAAACAGACCGTAACAAGCAGCGGCAACAATGCAGCTGATGATTCCCGACACCAAACCGACCGATGCACCGTTCCCGGCTGAAAGATTTTCGTTTCCGAGAAGCAGAACAATAATTCCGAAAAATGAGCACAGCATGGCAACGGCTTTCATTACCGTCATTTTTTCTTTAAGAATGATGCTTGAAAAAATCACCAACATAATCGGCCACAGGTAATTGAGAACGCAGGCCTCCTGGGAACTGAGTTGTGATAAACCGTAATAATACAGCGCCGAATATAAAAACAGACCCAAAAAGCCCAGGCCGCTCATAACCAGATAATCTTTTGCGCTGTACTTTTTCATTTCTTTGATTTTCTTGGTTTTGAAATTGAGTGCCAACAAAAAGAAAAAGGCAAAAAAACTGCTGACAGACAACGCTTCCAGATTCGGAATATCCGACAATATCATTTTTACCACAGCTGCCATTGTTGCCCAGACAGACACGGTAATCCCTGCATAGAGATAGTTTTTCTTCATAAAATTAAACCCTCATTCATCTTTTTTCACAACTGATATTTTTTACACGCATCTTCCGATAAGCATTTTAACCCCATTATATAAAAAGCCTGCGCAAAAGACAAGACTTTTACGCAGGTTGCTGCCTGTTTCAACACCGATTCATCGGTTAGACAGAGGAACGATTATATTCAAATCAGTAATGCAAAGCGCCGCAATCGCACACCGGATTGATTTTAAAGATCTTCCAGAAAATGCGCAGAATCTTATAAATAATTGTGCTGATACCGGTTTTGTGGCAAATGCAGGTGCAGTCTTTTGTCAGGTCTTCCGAGCATACATCACATACGCCGTCTTGATTGCTGTCTGTGTGACCTGTTGCGGGAACAATTTTTGCCGTTGCCGCGCCGCAGGGACAAACGCAAAGAATTTCACCATCCTTTGTGCAGGTTGCCGGCGTGCTCTGAACTTCTTCAAAAGCATGCATGTGCGCTTTGAACTTGCGGGAATACTGAACGGCATATTCATGCGCGGTTGAAGTTTCAAAAGAAGTAATCACCGTATCTGTCGGAAGTGTGTCCTGCGCGTCATAAATTGAGCAAAGCGGATTATATATGGTTATATCAGAAAGTTCATTGCAGTTCATGAATGCTTTCTGACCGATTTGGGAAACATTTTTTGAAAGACTGATTTCTTTGAGCGCCGTGCAGTTATAAAAAGCATAGTTTCCGATGATTTCAACACTGAACGGAAGCTTCACTTGCGTGACAGAAGAAAGGTTGTTCAAAGCCGAATCGGCAATCAGCCTTGTTGCGTCTTTCACGGTTAAAACGCTGTCGGTATATTCGCCGTTGACGCCGTAAAGAACATCGCCGAGATAAACCACCTTATCGGGATATTCATTGAGCCATTTTGTTGCGTAAAAAACGATGACGCCGAATTTTGTGATTTTGCCTCGGTTTTCAATTTTGCTCAGATTCGTGCAGCTTCTGAACGCACCGTCCCCAACGGTTTTAAGCGTTTTCGGAAGCGTCAGACTTTCGAGCGCTTCACAGCAGGCAAAAGCGTCCGTGCCGATTTCTTCAAGACCGTCCGAAAGAGTCAGCGATGCAAGATTTTTGCACTGTGAAAAGGCTTTGTCATCAATGACCTTAACCTGCTGACGAACAACAACTTCACTGAGCGAACCGCAGCTGTAAAAAGCCATTTCTCCGATTTCTTTGAGTGTTTCCGGAAAAATTACGCTTTGAAGCGCACCGCATTTTTCAAAAGCTTCCGTGCCGATTGTTTCAAGACCCTCTGCAAAAGTCACCGAGGCGAGCTTATAGCACTGATAAAAAGTTTTTTCTTCAATTGCCTTGACTTTTTCGGGAATTGCAATGCCCTTGAGCGCTTCGCAGGAATAAAACGCTTTTTTGCCGATCGTTTCAACACTCTTCGGAAGATTGATCTGTTCCAGCTTTGAGCAGGAAAAAAACGCGTTTTCCGAAATGGTCACAACGGTTTCGGGCAAAGTTACATAAACCAGTCCGTCGCAGTTTTCAAAAGCGTTTTCGCCGATGGTTTCCAGTCCGTCCGACAAATCAAGCTGTGTAAGCGATGAACAGCCCCTGAAGGCTTTTTTGCCGATTGATTGAACACTGGAAGCAATTTCGGCCGTTTCGGCATTGGAGCAGCCGTAAAAAGCATATTCACCGATTGAGGTTACACCGTCTGCAACAACAATTTTTTTCACCTGTGAACGAACGGAATACCACGGCGGCGTAATTTCAATGATTCCGCCCTGAGGAATGGAAAAATAATACATATCCCCTGTTCCGCTAATTGTTAAAACACCGGTTGCAGAATTAAAATTCCAGCTGAGATCCTTGCCGCAGCTTTCAGAAGTTATTGCTTTTGCGACCGGAACTGCTTGCGTGTTCGGAATTTCACATGCGGCAAACGGGATTGCCAAAATCAGCGCAGCCGAAAGAATTAAAGAACAAATAATCTGTTTTGTTTTTTTCATCACAGTCACCTTTCAATAATCAACCATTGAGCTTGAAGCGAACCTTTGATTATTCCTTTCATTTTTTCAATCTTATAAAATCATAACAAATTTGAACGGATTGCTGACAAATTTATTTTATCACCGCAAAGTACGCAATTCAAGAAAAACTCCAAAAAAATCCGATTTTTTTGCCGTTAACCAAAGCGCAAAAATGAAAGATTGACAACAACACAAATATAGTATAAAATAACAATGTTATAAATGTTATAATGGTTTGTCTCAAACCGAAAAGGAGAAGAATATGATTTATTTAAACGACGAAAACATTTTTCATCTTCAGACGGAAAAAACAAGCTATATTTTCCGCGCACTGCCCTCGGGTCAGCTTGAAAATCTTTATTACGGCAAAAAAATCAGAAACAACAAAAACTTTACTTTTATTTATGACAAGCATGAATGCGGCTGGAGCAATTCAACACCGAGAAGTCAGGACGACACCACGCTTTCTCTTGACCATATTCCTCTTGAATATTCCGCCTAC
>JBJFHW010000223.1:0-11401 GCA_051893965.1 Acutalibacteraceae bacterium | reverse complement strand
CGTACAAAGTCTCATATTATGAAAATGAAGACATTCCGCACAAGGGAATCTTATAAGAATATTGTCCTGCATTTTTGGAAGAAAGCGGATTTTTAAGGACAGATACATCAATAAATATTTTGCCTGAATTTCAAGAAATGTTTGAAGAGGGGATAAAAGAATTTAAGTGCACATATAAAAAAATAAATGAGTATTTGTCAAAAAATCCGGATGCAGCAAAATATCATACAGTGCAATTGGGCCTTTATGAAGGAAACAATACCGTTTATATGCTTACAGCCGATGATGGCGGTATCAGCTATGACAAGATTGAAGATGATAATTTACTTTCAATTTGTAAGATCGTGCTTTCAGTGGCAAGTGCCGTTGAAATGTATCACGACGCGGGGTTTTTACATTTAGACATAAAGCCTAAAAATATAATGATTTTGTGCGGTATTACCGAGATTGTTAAATTGTTCGATTTTGACAGTCTGATTTCTGTTGAAAGGATTAAAAACAGAGATCTGTACGGTTTAAAGCTTCCTGAAGACTATTATGTACCGGAATTATACAGCGCATCTTTATTGAATATAGGTTTCAGCACCGATATCTTTGAAATTGGTGCTATGTTGTTTTTGAGATTATTTAAAAGACCGCCAAAGGAATCCGAAATTTTGTATGATTCGGAATATGATCTTGATGATCTTGAATTATTAAAAGGAGTTTCCGCTCAAGTAAAAAATGAATTTATTGAATTATTTAAAAAGACGCTGCAAACAGCGATTTGCTTGAGATATAAGACAATAGGGCAATTAAAACAGCAATTAAAGAAAATCATAAGTCTTCTCAGCATTGATGAAAATCTGAATTCGATAAAACCGGAAGAGAAAAATTCAATTTCCATAGCTGAATACATGGTAAAAGCAGCTTGGACTATGTCCGGCTTTGGTGATTATGATTCCAATCAAAAATTTGCCAGAAAAGCGATTGAAATTTGTGAGCAGTATAATCATACGCATGACTATGTATATTTAGATGCAAACATAGCTTTAGCCGATGTGTTATTAATACAGGGAAAAACCGAAGAAGCGCTGGCGCGTGTGAATAAAATTGATTTCAATACATATTCTGACAACAAGACTTTTGATATTGTGAAAAATGCCGGATTGCTTTTGTGTCAATTGAGCAAATTTGATGAAATCGGTCCGATGTGTCTTGATTTATTGTCAAAAGAAGACGCCGATAATTCGGAAAAATTTTATGCCGATGTTGTGCTGTCGCTTATACAAGAGCAAAAAGGTAATTTTAAAGATGCAGAAGTTTATGCACAAGAAGCTGAAAAATGCCTTTCTTTCATGGAATCTGACTCTGTCAGAGAAGAGTGGCTTGTTCAGCATTATCGGTCATATGCGAGAATCAAGTTCAGAATCGGTAATTATGAACAGGCAATTACGATAATAAGTAAACCGATTGAAACTTTTGATAAAACCAGAACAGATAATTATTTGCTGGGTGTGCTTTGTTTTGAAAGAGGCTTATATTATTTAACAAACGGACAAACTGCTGAATTTGAAAGTGACAATATTGTTTTTGAGCAGATACTCAAAAAGACGGACGGCTGCGAAGAATCTTATATAACTTTATATAATGGTATTGCGGCATACTTTGAAAGTGCTTCTGATCGTGCAACGGCTAATAAATATTTAAAAAAAATTGTTGAAAGCAATCCCCGGATACGTCAGCCCAAAACTTATCGCGAAGCAGTTTTCTGCAACAATATCGGCAGAAATGAAATGAGTTTCGGTGAACTTGAAGAAGCCGAAACTTTCTTCAAAAATGCCGCTGCAACTTTTGAACGGCTCGGCATCAACAAGGGGCAGGACTATTTTGACTCTAAAATAAATTTGGCTGCAATTGCAGTTGCAAAGAAAGATTATAAAACCGCGCTGAAAGAATATATGGAAATTCGAAACAAATATGATGTTTCTTGTGATAAGTTCGGAGAATTTGCACTCGGTTCAAGTATCGGCATCATAACATCTCTTTTCAATTTAAACAAGAATTCTTCAGATGCTGTATATGATTTTGCAATTAATGATATCAGAAATTTTGAAACATGGTTTGGTGAATTGTCTCCGATCAGAATAGAGGCAATCTTAAAAATCGGCGGTGCTTTTAAAGATTACGGATACAGAGAGTGTTTGGACTTCTTTTTATTGGCAGACCGGTTAATATTAAAATCAAAAGATTTTGAATCTTTGAATTATGCCAAATTGCTCAATTCGTTTGGCGTTTATGAGACGAAGTTTGAAAAAAATTATCCTTTGGCTAAGTTGTATTTCCAAAGATCCAAAAAATTGTTTGAACAATTGAATGCAAAGGATAATGAATATTATGCTTATGTACTTGAGAGTATTAAATATCTGAATAATGTCAGCGGCTCTTCAGAGATCATTAACGTTTGAAAGGACGGGCTTTATTGAATTGTGCATAGGAGGATTTGTTGTGAAAGACGAATATTCAAAAATCTTATGGGAAAAAATGAGCGATTGGGGTTTTACAAGAATTTGTGAAATTGAAGATGAAATGAGTAGGAATTTGGAGAAGGGCGTTGCTGAAATTATTCAATACCTTAATAACTTTCATTTTTCAATGCCGTTAGGCCTTCATCTGAGAAGATATATGTTTGAAAAATACGGTGAAAAGTCGGAAGACGAGTCTTACTTTATTTTTGAATTGGACAATGGTCAAGTTATAAAAACCAAGAATTATCTGAAAGAAGACTACGATATTAAAAAAGATGATATCAATGAATACACTGACATATTCAATTATATTAATCAAAAATACAACACAGATGAAAACGGCAACTTGACTTTGGAAATAACAAGAGCCGATATAAGAAATCAGTTGCGTTGTACGACTGCTTGCACAAGAGAGAAAATGTTCCTGTTAAGTTTTGCTTTGCACATGAATAATGATGACATGAAAAAGTTCCTTACCGATGTGCTGGCCGAACAAACATATAATTACAGAGAGCCGACAGAAATTATTGCTTATTTCTGTCAATCCAATGAAAAATTTAACAGCTATCGAAAATATGTTCAGTTGTGTGATGAGTTTGAATCCAGAAAAAAAAGAGTTGAAGTGTTCACGCCGAAAAAGAAAGATTATTCGTTTTTTGCTAAAAATTACATAAAAAAAGGTTTTGATAATGAAGAAATACTGTTTGAATTTCTCTTGGCCAATATTGCAAATTTCCATACTTTTTCGGAAACAGCATACAGAGAGTTTATAACATTATATCAAAAGGCCAGCGACAAATTATTAAATCTGCCAAAGGATGAGCGTTTTAAATTTGATGAAGATGAACCTGTTGAAAAATTGAGCGAGAAAGTGTTAACGGCAATTAAAGAGAAAAAATTGATAAATGCCGAATCCCTTGCAACAATTATGCTGTCTGTTCCCAGAGCGGAGTTTAAAAAAACGCAAAAAGACCAAGAGGTTATAATTAATGATTTCATAAGTATCAATAACGGTGAAACCGACGGAAAAGTTCAGACAACTGGTTTGCCAAAAAGTATAACCAAGAATTATCCGGTAAGCGACAGACTGAGAGCTTTGATAAAGAGGAAAAGGCCTGTTGACCGTAAAATTCTGGTATTTATGAAATATTATGTATTTTATCTTAATTTAAAAAATGAATGCACTTCGACCGATGCCTCTGTTTTTATGTCTGAATGTAATGATCTTCTTGTGCGCTGCGGAATGTCCATACTTTATCCGGGAAACAGATTTGAAAATATAGTACTGCTTTCATTACTGTCCAATTATTCTTTCGAAATGTTCGAAATTATTATTGAATATTCTTTTTTCAATGAACCGGGACCGATTGATCAAGTATAACTGTTTTTCCTTTGCAGTTGTTATATTATGATACAATGTTTTTGAAAGAACAGATGTACGTAAATAATAAAAACATCTACCACACAAGAAAATGCTTTTTAATATACAAACATATGAAGTCTGAAGAACCATTAATATGATTTTATGTCATATTGAAATCTCACAAATAAAGCCATCAGGAAAGGACGAAAGATATGAAACAATATAAAGCAGTGGCAGGGCCCAAAAACATAAATGTTGAAAAAGGTGATACTCAGTCAGCCTTTAATATTTTTGCAGAAATTATCAATAGTGAAGCAACAGACGGTTGGGAATATCATTCCATGGAAACGATCTCTGTAACAGAAAAACCGGGCTGTTTTCAGCAGGCAGTACCCTTAAATTATTACATGTTGATTTTTGTAAGAGAAATATAAACTTTAAAACAAGACAATTTATTTGTGAGATTTCTTTATATATTGGAGGTTTTTACTTGAAGACAATTGAATTCAGTGAAGATCAGCTTCCCAATCTCAACGAGATTGGGAAAGAATTGTTTAATGATGAACAAGATCCGAGAAGCACTGCTTATAAGAGAAAATTGAACAGACCGAAAATCAATTGGCTGAAATTGTGTCTATATATAATTATGCCGATTATTGTTTCCGTTTTAATTGTTTTCATTCTTTCTTTTTATAATGTTTCAATAGCTGTCAGAGCGTGTGTTGTCGGCTTGTTTCTGGCAATATATATTTTTATAAATTTAAAAAGAGGCGTAATATGCGCTGTTAAGATATATCAGCATTTTGCTCCGGAAACATTGAGAAATAAATGCAGATTTGAACCGTCATGTTCCGAATATATGATTCTTGCTATTGAAAAATACGGTTTACTGAAAGGAATAAAAAAAGGAATATGCCGTTTGAAACGATGTAATACCGATAACGGAGGTTTTGACTTTCCATAAATATATTTGACTCTGAAATAATTTTGAAGAAGATATATTTTCTTTGTTTGGATTGAATCGCAACGAAGTGAGATGTTGATATAAGATAACCATACAAGCAGATGGAATCTTATTAAAAAACAGCAGACAATATTTAATTGATACTGTTTTTATGCACATGAGACACAGGGCGTTTATCTTTAAGACAACAGAATATAAAAAGGCAGAAGCGATAGTGATTGCTTCTGCCTTTTATTGTGTGAATAACAAAAAAAACATTTTTTATCATGACTTCAATTATAATAGAGCCACCGGGGAGGAAAGGTGATAAAAAATGAAAATTTGTGTTTACGGAAAAAACTTTTTTAAGGAATCAAAAGAAGTACAAAATGCCGTTATCAACGGTGCACAGGATCTCTATGAAAGAATTTATTTGTATGAACAGCAGAATATCAGGTTTTGCCGGATTTTTAATGATGACAAAGTAAAATACGATAAACACGGTCAGTTCTATACTTTTAAGTTCCAAAAATCAAACTTTCAGTTAAGGATTCTTTATGCATATATTTTTGCAGATGGAATTCCGACCATTGTAATAGCGGATTATTTTATAAAGAAGAAAGACCGCAAAGATTACATCGGAAAGTTTGACAGTATCAATAATGAAGATCCAATGGCGATATATCAGAAGTCGAAAACCGTTTTTTGTAAATAATGAACGATTCAAAAAGGAGAATTGATATGAAGAACAAAATTGTGGTGGAAAAATATCAGGATGAAATGAAGTTTTATTTAAAAAATGACAAAGGCACTTTTTGGCTGTTTTCACAGCCTTATACAAAAGGGGTTTATAATTGGTTCAGAGACGGACGCTCCGAAAATGAAATTATTCGGTTTTCAAAGTGGAAGAAAAACAAAAGATTGAATAATACAATTAACAGAATTCCACGCGAGATTCGTTATGTGAGCAAATATATAATCAATGATGACGAAAAAACCGCATAAACCGTACTTACTTAATTGCAACAGAGAAAATTGCTCGTGTCCAAAAGGCTGATGAAATGCCTTCAGACCGGCAAAAAAGTTTTTTCACAGATGTATCGTCCGGATAATATATAATAAAGGCACAAAAAACAAAGGAGGAAAAGCCTTATGTACTTAATACAAGGTAATTACAAAAAAGCAATCAGGTATTGTTATGAAAAGTTAAACGGAGAATATTTTGAATTTAAGTTTCCGTATGTAAGCGAAGATTGTCGCTTCAGAGAAATTGACCGTTTCTTGTATGAATCAAAAAACACCTTGCGTTTCGAGAATGAGTATATAGGTAACATTGTTGTTGATTTGTCGGAATGGAACAAAAAGAAGACAAATATTTATTTTGAAGCTTTCATGTATTTTCTTGAAGACAATTCAAAAAAGTATAATTGTATCTTTATCATGGATAAAAAATGCGACGATGAACTCTTCAAAAACATCAAAGAGTTCTTTGATATTGAAGAAATCAGGCTGGATCTTCCCGAGACAAAGAAAAAAGTAAAGATCGGTTTTGATATTGACGTTCAGAACGGAAAGGAGAATACCAATGTACGAGGCTAAATATACAAAATACATCACAAAAAGCAAATCAAGATTCGCAACTGCCGAAGAAATTAAAGATGTCTGCGTGCCTATAAGTAAAGATAAAAAGGGTGCCGGATGCGGCGCGGCATTATTCTATGAAAACGGTAAACTCTATGTGGACAACTCTGATGCACATTATTACATTCAGGGTCAGACCGGAAGTAAAAAATCGAGAGTTGTTGAAACCAACATAATCAATTCAATTATTGATGCCGGCGAGAACATGGTAGTTAATGATCCGAAAGGAGAGGCTTACGCAAGAACAGCTTCACATGCTGAAGAAGAAGGTTATAACGTTTTTGCCTTGAATTTCAGAGATGTAACAAAATCAAACGGTTGGAATCCGTTAAGTTTATCTTACAATCTTTTTAAACAGGGTAATATTCCTGATGCGGAACAGGCTATCAATGACTTTGTTGAAGCGGTAATAGCGCCTTCCAAGGAAACAACAAATGATATCTATTGGCCCGAAAACGCAAGCTTCATATTGACATATTGCTCAGAGCTTCTCATGGATTCCGTTCCGACAGAGTGCTTTAATATGTCAAATGTTATTCAGCTGACGCATGAATGCAATGAACCGATTCTCAAAGATATACTCAGCAAAATGGATCAAACATCAAGTGTTGCAATCACAATGCACAGTATATTGGATCTCGTTGCAGAAAAAACATCAAGCTGCATTTACTCCGCTTTAAAGCAGGCGTTGAAGCCTTTCATTCAGAACAATTCGCTGCTTGAATTACTTTGCAGAAACGATATTGATTTCGGCACTTTAACAAAAGGTAAGACAGCCATTTATATTATCTATCCCGACGAAAAAACCTCTTTGAATTTTCTCATTTCACTTTTCTTTACGCAGTGTTATCAATATCTGGTTTCCTATTCTGCACAGTTTTCCGATTCCAGACTGCCGTTGAGAGTGAACTTTGTTCTTGATGAATTCAGCAATTTACCCGCAGTTGAAAATTTTGAAAATCGTATTTCAGAAGCCAGAGGACATAATATCCGTTACTTCCTGTTTGGCCAGTCTTACGGTCAGCTGAAGAATAAATATAAAGAAAATTCCGACACAATCATTTCAAATTGTGACTGGATTGTATTTCCGTCAAAAGAATATAATTTCCTTGAGATGGTTTCCAGAATGTGCGGCCGAGAATATGATTATTACGGAATTGAACATGATCTGGTAAGCACATGCGAAATGCAGCATCTTAAAAAATTCCACGATGGGGCTGAAGCGTTGATACTGAAAAGCGGACAATATCCGTTCATAACCAAACTTCCGGATTTTGAATACATAGATGTTTTTGAAAAATATCCGCCGGCACAGCTCAACAAAGTCAAAAGCCATTTTGAACCTGTTTTCTTTACCGTTTCAGACTGGGTATCGGGAGTAAATAACCACACTTACTCATTCCCTTTTCCAAAAAGAAAATGATGATAAATCGCTTTTGAAAAAACGATTTATACAGACCGGATAACTGAATGCATTAATAGGCTTAACAAATCTGATGAAAGGGTGCGTTCAATGAACCGACAAAGAGATCGGCCGAAAATAAACCGGGAATCTTAAAGTATAGAATCTTTGAACGGAGAAATATTAATGATATATGTAACTTCAGACCTTCATGGTTATTCACTGAAAAAATTTAAAAAAATGCTTGAAAAAGTCAATTTTTCAAACGACGATATGCTGTATATCCTCGGAGATTGCATTGACCGAGGAGAAGACGGAATTGAAATTTTAAAATGGCTGATGCTTCAGTATAATGCGCAGTTGATTTTAGGTAACCATGAGGCTATGATGCTTGCCTGTGATTTCTTATTTGATGAAATTACCGAAGAGTCAATAAGCAGATTGAATGAAACAAATCTCAGAATGTATTCAAACTGGGTTGCAAACAGCGGACAAATAACACTGAATGCGCTTTCTGCAATGAGAAACAGCGAAATCAAATATATTTTAGAATATCTCAGAGAAGCCCCTTTGTATGAAACCTTAACGGTAAACGGCAGAGACTTTATTCTGACGCACAGCGGTCTGGGTTCATTCAGAAAAGACAAGAAGCTGGCTGAATATTCAAGTGATGAATTGCTTTGGACTCGTCCGAAAATCGATGAACGATATTTTGATGATGTAACGGTTGTGTTCGGACATACACCAACGGTATATTACTCAGACGAATATAAAGGCAGAGCCGTTTTTACGGATACATGGATTGATATTGATGTTGGCGCCGGCATGGGGTTAACACCGATGTTGTTAAGACTTGATGATTTAAAAGAATTCTATTTTAATGATGAAGAATTGTAAAATCTAACGTATTGAATGTCAATCTAAAATATTATCAAAAGGTTGCGCTTTATTATGATTGGTGATAAAATTAAAGCATTAAGAAAAAGCAAAAAAATTACGCAAGAGCAATTGGCAAAAATTCTGAACATTACACCTCAGGCCGTTTCAAAATGGGAAAGAGGGTTGTCATTGCCGGATATTGAATTGCTTGTACCGATTGCGGATTATTTTGGTGTGTCGATTGATTATCTGCTTCGAGAATAAAATTACGAAGCTGAGCAAAGTAAAAATAAATTGAAAGGGAACGTACGGTTGAAAAAAGAGTTTTTCTCTGATAAAAAGATTTTGTACAACATGGTGATGAATATGGAAAAGCCGGAATATAAGATTATTTTCGGAGTCGGCGGTATCGGAAAAAATTCGGAGAGTTTAAAAAGAGCCGCGCTCCGAGATGCCCATAACAAAAAAGAGGAGAATCTTGATGAGTACTTATTGTTATGTGAAGCTGAACTGAAAAAAGAAGAAACAGAAAAGAAAAAGCAATGAATACCGTTAAAATGTAAAAACAGGTTTATAATATACCCAAAAAGGAGTTTTAAAAATGAACATCTCTCGTGAAGGAAAAAAGCAAGAAGCTCTCAGAAGACTGAAAGTATTACAGGACAAGTTTGAACTTGGTCCGAAATTGGTCAACTATTTCAAAGATGATAAGCTTTACTACTCATACGGTTATTCTATGGACACGATCAACTATGATGATCGATATGTAAAGGCAGTCAAGAAACTGGAAAGCACATATCATATGTTGGTTTATCATGCAATTGAAATATGCAACGGCGCGGATAGAATACTCTCTTTGCTGTATGTTGGTGACATGAAGGACGAATGGAGTGTGGAAGAGCTGATGGGCAACTGCATTATGTCATATACTTTTATTGCGGGCGAAGAGGAAAAGGGCGAATTTGGCACCATCATGCTGGATTCACCGCTGGGTTATCTGATGCGTGTGGGATAATGTGAACAGTCAGACAAAGGGCTGACAGCCCGAAAAAGAACAATGCGAATGGCAACTTTTTACGGTCAACCATTCGCATTGTTTTTTTATTTAGTCCATTCAAAGTTTTTTGTTCCTGCGCCGATTTCAAAATGATATTTGACAATGCCCAGATCAAGCTTTGTATAAAACCCGGGCTTTGCTTTTGCCGAAACCGTGTTGCCGCTTTGCGTTAAAGTGAATCTTTGCTGATTCATGGCGGTGGGAGCAAGAAGTGCCGCGTCCACGCCGTTTTTGAACCATTCGGGCGAATTTGTGCAAAGATTTGAAACCGCATTGGCTGCTTTGGATTTGTGCGCGGTGCCGTTCGTTTGGCCATAGCCGAGAGCGATGACAACGGTCAGCTTTTCGCCTTTGTCAATTGTGAACACGCTCGGAATTTTTTGATACGACATGGCAACCCAACAGGTGTTAAGACCTGCCTGCTGAGCCTTGAGCACAAGCCTTTCGCCATAATAGCCGCATTTTTCGTCAAGGTCGGCACTTTTCTTTCCGATGAGGGCGATGTAATTGGAAACGCCGCTGAATTTTCCATAATGCGCCATAAAGCAGTCAAACGCTTTCGGTTCATCGGTTATCAGCTGAATGTGCAGTCCGCTTTCTTTGTTGCACGCTTCAATTTCACCTTTAAGTTCGGTGATGATTTCTTCTTTGATCGGTTCGTTTTTGTAGGCACGAACGCTGTGACGTGCCTGAATTGCCTGCATAAGATTCATAGGTTATTCCTCCGTAAATACTATATTTTCGCCGCTTCTGTCGGGCAGATTTTCCATAATTTCTTTTGCGTGCGTAAGCAGTAACAAAAGCTTATCGATCGCTTCGTTATCTGCTTCAAAATAATAATAGTTTTTTGTACCCTCGCGCCTGAGTTTTACAAGTCCGGCTTTTTTGAGTATTTGCAGGTGATGCGAAACGGCAGGTCGGGACAAATTTGTTCTTTCGGTGATTTCTCCGACGCGCACGCCGCTGCATTTGCCGATGTTTAACATTTCAAGAATCAGGTGTTGTCTGTTCTCGTCACCCAAAGCAAGCAGGGTATCCTGACATTCTTTAAACTCTTTTGCTAATTTTTGAATTTCGCACATTTTATGTTCAGCTCTTTTCGGTTATACCGTTTTGCTCTTAAACTATTATACCATATATTTTTATAAATTGTCAGTTGGTAAAGAAAATCGAGACGAATAATTTTAATTTGCTTAAACAGCAATCTTTCAGCCAAAAGATATTTCGTCAAGATAAAATAATGTTCAACATATATTGACAAAAGCGAAGAAAAATATGCTTTTTGCAGTGTATATGAGATTTCAGACAAAATCATGCACGGCGCTTTGGATGATGGGAAGTAATTCATATGGATACAAAGGAAGTATAAAAAATTTTCATGAAATAGGTTGAATTTCGCCTATTAAATGTATATACTATCATTGGAGGTGATATCGTTGAATATAAACACAAATAATCTCGTATCTATTACGGAAGCGAATCAGAACTTTTCTAAAGTAGCACGGCTCGTCGATGAGAACGGTTCAGCGGTGATTTTGAAAAACAATGTTCCGCGTTATCTTATTGTTGAGTTCGGACAGGCAGAAAAGGAACAGCTTGCTTCGAATGA
>JBJFHW010000222.1:0-11485 GCA_051893965.1 Acutalibacteraceae bacterium | reverse complement strand
GAAAACGCCGCACACGATAGTTACAGATGCGGCAGTTGCGGCAACCTGCACCAAGGAGGGCAAAACCGAAGGCAGTCACTGCTCGGTTTGCGGCGCGGTTATCACAGCACAGAAGACAGTGCCTGTCACGGAGCATACCTACACAACAGTTATTGTCACGCCTGCCACCTGCATAAATGAGGGCGTAAAGGTCTTGACTTGTACGGTTTGCGGTCAGTCACAGACGCAGAAAATACCGCTTGCCGACCATAGTGACAGCAACGACGACGGCGTCTGCGACGAATGCGGCAGCATGATGGAAAATCCGAGCGAGAACTGCTCGTGCATGTGCCACAAAACAGGCTTTGTCGGATTTATTTATAAGATAATTCGTATCTTCTGGAAGCTGTTCGGAATAAACAAAATCTGCGACTGCGGAGTAAATCATTATTGATTTTTAACACTTGGCAATCATATAAGCAAAACGGCGGTTTCAAAGCGAACCGCCGTTTTAATGCTGTGAAAACCGGGAGAAGAGCAATCGGACAACAGAAGTCAGGCAACGGTAATTGCATAATTCCCTCTGAAAAGTGATTTTGCATAGTCGGTAAAACCGCGTTTTCGCCGATATGATGCGGTTGTCAGAACGATGTGTTGCGTTTATGTTCTGTCAGTAGTATAATCAATCACATAAACGGACATTTTCAGATCGATAAATCCGGTATGTTCAATTCACGAAAAATATGAGATTCATAATTTGTATAGGTTACGGAAGGTTGGATTAATGAATAATCAATTTATAAAGGGAGTTGTATTTGAATGGGATAAGATTGATAAAACCAGTTACTTGAAAAAGATCGAAGCGTTTCAAGGAATTGAAAGAATAGATTTTACTCATTCAATTACTTTTTTTGTCGGAGAGAACGGAAGCGGAAAGTCAACATTATTGGAGGCTATCGCTGTGGCGCATGGCTTTAATCCGGAGGGAGGGACAAAAAACTATTTGTTCTCAACCCATGATACCCATTCTGAATTATGTGATGCCGTCAGAATATCAAAAGGGTACAGAAAAGAGAAGTGGGGATATTTTTTGAGAGCCGAAAGTTTTTATAATGTTGCGACGCGAGAAGAAGAGTATGCAGATGCTGCGCATCCGTCAGCCGGGTATCATGAGAAATCTCACGGGGAAAGTTTTATGGCATTGGCACAGAACAATCTTCGACCGGACGGTCTGTATCTTTTTGATGAACCCGAAGCTGCGTTGTCTGCTCAAAGGCAATTGACATTGCTGATGGAGATATACAGATGTGCAAAAGAGGGAGCTCAATTTATTATAGTTACACATTCGCCTATATTATTAGCAATTCCGGGTTCAGAAATATATTGTTTTGATAATGGGCAGATTCATACATGCAGTTATGAAGAAACAGACAGTTATCGGGTTACTGAAATGTTTATCAACAACAAAGACGCTTTCTTGAAAAAATTGTTGGGAGAATAAACTGTTACTTTCACCGATTTCTTTAAATATGTTATCAGTTTATATAATTTTTTAAAAATGAAAAAAGTTATGTTTCTAAAATCCCTGCAAATTTCACGGGCTTGTTCATGAGGATCAGAAGAGAACAAGCCCGTGAATGAAAAAGGGTGTGAAGCTATCTTTTTTCGGGGAAATATTGAATTTCCGTGTTTTTGAATGATAATGTCGAAATGTGTTTAATATGATAAGCCTTAATTGGCTCTTCATATTAATAAACGTATGTAAACCGCGTTTTATTACAAAATTTTGAAAAAAATTCAAAAATATTTTTTCATGAACACGAAAAGCGGCGCTAAACTTATTGTCTGCGCCGCTTTCACATTTGATTTGCTCTTTTGTTCGTTTGTTGAAAGAGCAGATTTTTGTATGATTCTTAATGATTTTCTTTCTCTTTATCTTTAAGCTTTTTTCTGTAAAAAGCATAGTCGGCAATTGCGATAATCAGATAAACCGAACACCATGCGATATTGATCATTTTCATGGTTTTATGCCCCTGATTAAGATTGTCAACCGTATAAACGGTTATGCTTGTCAGTTCGGTTTCGTCTTCGTTCCATTCATATTTCAGCTGAACAATATCGTCGTCGAAGGGGAAGGTTAAAACGGTTTTTTCGCTGCTGTTTTCAATGCTGTCCACTCCATCAAAATAAGGATCAAACTCTTCTTCGCTGCCGCCGTATTCGAGATACTCTTGATATTTTTTCTGCTCCATATAGGTTACAAAATCGCTGCCGGTTGTAAAAGTCTGCCCTTTGGCAAAATCAACCGGTTCAAGAAATATATTAAACGGAAGCTGAACAAGCAGGAGCGCGGCGGCGCAGGCAATGATAAAAGCAAAAAGATGTTTTTTCTGAAGAGAGCTGATGAAAACAAAATGCTCTTTTTCCTCTTGCGGTATATAAATTTTCCCCTTTTTAACCGCCCGGATATTGACAAGCCATGAAACCAGAACACAAAGCAGAGCTGCCACTGCTCCAAAGGCAAGATAATAAAGAAGAACATCACAGTTGATCATTAAGGGAATCAGCATAACCAAAAGGCAGAAGATAAAAGAAAACGAAAGCTCTGAAATTTTATAAAAGCTTTTCTTCGCCTGAACAGTCTGCATTTCATCGGATTCATCGCCGCCGATTTTTGAAAAGGTTAAAATTGTAAAAACAAGTTCGAGCATAAGGGCAATGATGCATAAAACAAGTCCGATTCCGGTGCCCAGATCCGTCCGTCCGAAGGAATAGGTGATAGCCCACTGAAAAACAGGGGCTGTCAAAGCAATGCCGATTGCGATGATGCTTTGAATGATAAAGTTGGTTTTGGTGCTTTTGAGCATCTGTTCAAGCATTTTTCGACTCTTTTTTGAAAACGCTTCTTCGTCGGGCTGCTTTTCGGGATTGTTCTTTTCGCCTTTTAAAATTTCATCTGAGGTTACGCCGAAAATTTCCGCAATCACGGGAATGAGCGTAAGGTCGGGCAGACATTCGTCTCTTTCCCAGCGGCTGACGGACTTGTCGGAAACGCAAAGCTTTTGCGCAAGCTGTTTTTGCGTCATACCGCTGGCTTTTCTTAAAGTGCAGATAAACTGACCGATTGTTTTCTTTTCCATTGTTTTGCCTCCAAACGGTTTTCTTTGTCTTCATTCTACAACAACGACACAGAGAAAACAATGGCGCAAAGCGGAAATCACTCTCGCTTGTCGAGAATAAAGACAAAAATCTGATTTGTGTTGACAAATGCGGCAAAACTATTTAGAAAAAATTCTAAATACCTATTGACAAATGATGCAAAAATGCATATCATATATTTAGAAAATTTTCTAAATAGTTTTCATCGCAAAGCGGAGCGCGCCTGCTTTCGGTGAAAAACAACCGTAAGGGAAGTGGTACAATGGCTTTTGCCGAAACATTTAAAGCTCTTTCCGACCCTGTCAGACGGGAAATTCTGGTTATGCTCAAAGACGGAAAAATGACCGCCGGCGATATTGCCGCAAAATTTGACCTGACATCGGCAACTGTTTCCTATCATCTTTCGGTGTTGAAAAAAGCGGATTTACTGTTTGAAACAAAGGTTAAAAATTATATTTATTACGAGATTAACATCTCGGTTTTTGAAGAAATCATGCTATGGTTTTCGCAGTTTGGAGGAAACGAAGCTTGAATGAATTCAAGCTTGAAGTAAGAGGTAAGAGTGAATCGTGAAAAAGTGCGGTGATTTTGCCTGCGGCAAAATTTATCATATTTTATTCATTTGAATTTTATCTCAGGAAAGGATTGATTATTATATGAAAAAGATAAATGTAAAAGCGCTCGTTATCGGCACGGTTGTTTGTCTGTTGCCGTGGATCATGGGCATCGTTATGTGGAACACTTTGCCGCAAAGCATACCCATTCATTGGAACTTTTCGGGCGAAATTGACGGCTATGCACCGAAATGGGTTGCCGTGTTTGTTCTTCCGGGCTTTCTTGCGGTGCTGAATGTTCTTTGTCATCTGTTGGCGTCACATGATAAAAGACGGGAAAACTATTCAAAAGCGCTTTCACTCATGACTTATTGGCTCATTCCTGCCCTGTCTGTTCTGATTACACCGATTTGTTTTCTGACGGCCGGTGGTGCAAAGATTAAAGTTGAAATCATTGCACCGGTGCTTTGCGGGCTTCTGCTGATTTTTGTCGGCAACTATTTACCGAAATGCAAACAAAACAGCACAATGGGCATCAAATTGCCGTGGACGCTGAAAAGCGAAGAAAACTGGAACAAAACGCACCGTCTTGCCGGTTGGCTCTGGATTATATGCGGTTTTATTGTTCTCATTACGACATTTGTGGGCATCCCATATCTTCTTTTTGCGGTTATTGCTCTTGCAGTGCTTGTTCCGACTGTTTATTCCTATGCAATCAGCAAGAAATGTGCACAAGATGAATAAAGGGTATAAAAAACAGATTGTTTAAATCGTACAAAAGAACGGCTTGAATTTGTGTAAAAAGACAAAGAAAAGCATTAAAAGCAACAAAAGTCGCATAATTTTCTTGTTTATTTATACGATTGATTTTTATAGGCAAGGTAGGTTATAATAATTTCAGTCGTAAGGGAGAAGATGCGACAGCTTTTAAGATGAGAAAATACTATAAAAAAGCAGCTTTCGTAACGGAAAGCTGTTTTTTACTTTACAAAAAATCAAGCCGCCCAAAAGGACGGCAAGGATATAGAATATCTTATTTCCCAACGCAAAACTGCGAAAAGACCTCATTGACAACCGCATCGGTTGCTTTTTCGCCTGTCAATTCAAGCAGGGCATTGATTGCACAGTCAACGCAAACATTCACGGCGTCCATGGTGATGCCGCTCTGGATACATTCAATCGCTTCATTGACACTGCCGACGGCATCGGCGGTGTTTTTTCTTTGCCGTTCCGTCATGAGCATGGCTTCGCTCGTGTCAAGCTCACTGACGCACAAAAGGCTTTCTGCGGCGCTTTCAAGTTCTTCAAGTCCTTTGCCGCTTAGTGCGCACAGCTCAACGCATTTTTTAAACACGCTTTTAATTTTTTGTGTGTCCGCCTTTGTTTCAAGATCGGTTTTGTTCAGCACGGCAATGGCCCGTTTGTTTTTGCAAAGCGACAAAATTTCTTCGTCCGCTTCGTCAAGTGGACGCGAGGTGTCAAACACCGCAAGAATCAGCCCGGCACGCTGCGTTTTTTCTTTTGCTCTGTCAACACCGATGCTTTCAACAACATCGTTTGTTTCATGAATTCCGGCTGTGTCGGCAAGATGCAAAAGCAAAGAGCCGAGATTGACCGTTTGTTCCACAACATCTCTTGTTGTGCCGGCAACATCGGTAACAATGGAGCGGCTGAAGCCCGAAAGCAAATTCATCAGTGCGGATTTTCCGACATTCGGCTTGCCCACAATGGCGGTTTCAACTCCTTTTGTGATGGCGCTTCCCGCGTCAAAGCGTGAAAGCAGGCGTTCCAGTTCGGTTTTGACATTCTCAAGTGTCTGAAGCAAAGCGCCGCTTTCAAGTTCTTCAATATCATCGTCGGGATAATCGACCCAGGCGCTCATGTGCGCCGCCGCCGAAATCAGTTCGTGATTCAAAAGCTTTATCTTTTCGCTTAAAGCGCCGTCAAGGGCGGTCATGGCGGCTTTTGCTCCCTGTTCGCCCTGAGCGGAAATGATGCTCATGACCGCTTCGGCTTCTGTCAGATCAAGTTTTCCGTTGAGGAACGCTCTTTTTGTGAATTCTCCGGCTTCGGCAGGTCTTGCACCGGCTTGCAAAACCGCTCTGAGTGTTTTTCTCAGAACAAACAAGCCGCCGTGGCAGGTGATTTCAACAACATTTTCGCCGGTATAGCTTTTCGGTGCGCGAAAAACAAGGGCAACACATTCGTCAACCTTTTCATTGTTATATAGAATATCGCCGTAAGAAGCGGTATATCCTTTCATTGAAGAAAGCTTTTTTCCGCTTTTGCTTCTGAACACTTTGTCGGCAATTTCGATGGCTTCGTCGCCGGATATTCTGATCATGCCGACTGCGCCTGTGTTTTGTGGCGTTGAAATGGCTGCAATTGTCTGAGACATGTTTCTTCCTCCGTTAATCCAAGTGGAAACATTATATAACGCCGGAAAACAATTTTCAAGTACGGTTTGCTCGGATTTGATTTTGATTGCGTGTCAGAAACAGTAAGCAAAAATTAAGGCGGCGCTTTTTCTGCACCGCCTTGACTTTAGCTATCAGTAAATTACATCACATTGCGAAGTCTGTAAAAAATCTGCATGATTAAAAGTCCGATGAATGTAAAGACCGGGCCGGGGACTCGCATCTCATCAATGTTGATTTCGGAAATGACAGCATTTTCATAAAGAAAGTTAATTAAGGCAGAATCAATTTTTCCGTAAAACGGTTCTGCTGCCTTATAAATAATCATGTGAAGCGCCAGTTCTCCGGCAAGTCTGTTATAATCAAGAAGAGAAACATCTTCTTCACCCTCGATATATTCATTTTGCTTGTCAACAAGAGCGATAACCGCATCATGAAAAACTTCAATGTCAAAAAGTTCGGGGTGTGCCGCAAGATCAACGGCAATATAGACCGTTTTTTTGCCTGAAGATAAAGTGACAACGTGATAACTGCTGTCTTCGGCAATTGCCTTTGCTTTGTCGGCGTTTGAAAGCTCGCTTTCTTTAACAAGAACAAGCGAAGAAACCTCTTTTGCAAGCTCGCTGACAGTTACATCAGCGCCGTTTTCTTCCATGATTTTTTCGATGAGCGCTTCGTCTGAATAAATGACTTCATCATCTTCCGCAGTCAGTGCGCTTAAAGCCAGATTAACCGCCGCCGTGATTTTTTCATTGGCTTCGTCCCCTCCGGCAGCGGAAGCAGGAAGCGCCGCAAATGTGAAAAGCATCACAACAGATAATAAAACACAAACCACTTTTTTGAACATAAAAATCCCTCTTTCTTTTCTTTAAAATATATAGTACACCTGTTTAAAATTTATCACTGTGGATAAAAAATGTCAATGAATCAGAATGGAAAATATTAAAAAATATTAAAAAATTGGAATCGCAGCAAGATTTTGAAAGTTTATTTTTTAATTTGATTTATTTATATTTTAATGATGAACTTATTAATTGAATAAAGCACGAATTTGTAGTCTTTACGGCGTTTTTTTCGGGTTCAAGTCTCAATAATCAATAAAAATTTTTAAAATAAAAGGCAAAAAACTGAGCAAACTACTAAAGATTAAATTTTGTCGAAAAACTCGTTGCATTATGCTGAAAAAAGCGTATTATATTAGGTAATGTTAATATAGCCCAGTATTTGGCATTTTGTGAAAACACCTGTTTTTGGAAGGTGTTTTATTTAAGGGGGTACTATTTTTGAAGATCCGATTTACCGAAACCGTGCTTCGTGATGCCAATCAGTCTTTGATTGCAACAAGAATGCCGTTTGAAGATTTTGAAGGAATTTTGAAAACACTCGACGGCGCAGGCTATTATTCGCTTGAATGTTGGGGCGGAGCAACGTTTGACGCGTGCCTGAGGTATCTTGACGAAGATCCGTGGGAAAGACTGAGAAAAATTAAAAAAGCCTGCCCGAACACAAAGCTTCAGATGCTTCTGAGAGGTCAGAATCTTCTCGGTTATAAGCATTATCCCGATGATGTTGTTCGTGCCTTTGTCAGAAAATCCGTTGAAAACGGAATTGATATTATCCGAATTTTTGATGCGCTCAACGACCTGAGAAACATTGAAACCGCAGTTGACGAAACGCTTAAATGCGGTGCGCATCCTTCCGGCGCAATCTGCTATACCATAAGCCCGATTCATTCGCTTGAAAATTATGTTGATCTGGCGGTCAGAATGGAAAAAATGGGCGTGCAGTCAATCTGCATAAAGGATATGGCGGGTATTCTTTCGCCGAAGGAAGCCGAAGATCTGATTAAGGCGATCAAGTCAAGCGTGAAACTTCCTTTGATTGTTCACACCCACTGCACAACCGGGCTCGGTCCGATGACGCTTCGCAGTGCGGCTCTTGCCGGCGCAGATGTTATCGATACGGCCATTTCATGCTTTTCCGGCGGAACATCACAGCCGCCGACGGAAACGCTTGCCTATTCTCTCAAACAGCATGGCTTTGATACCGGTCTTGACATGAAAGTTCTCAAAAAAATCAATGACTTTTTTAAGCCGATACAGCAAAGCGCCCTTGAAAGCGGTCTGCTCAATCCCGTTGTGCTGACGAATGATACCGACGCGCTGGTATATCAGGTGCCCGGCGGTATGCTTTCAAACCTTGTTGCGCAGTTGACCGCGGCAGGTAAGCTTGATAAATTTGAAGAGGTGCTTGAAGAAGTTCCGCGCGTCAGAAAGGATCTCGGCTATCCGCCGCTTGTTACGCCGCTGAGCCAGATGGTCGGCGCGCAGGCAACGGCCAATGTTCTTTCGGGTGAAAGATACAAGAGTGTTTCAAAAGAAATCAAAAATTATGTTTCCGGTTTTTACGGCAAAGCGCCCGGCGAAATTGACAGTGAGCTTTCAAAAAAGATACTCGGCGATGAAAAGCCGGTAACCTGCAGATTTGCCGACACGCTTGAACCGTACCTTGAAAAAGCAAAGGAAGAAATCGGAAACAAAGCCGAAAGCGAAGAAGACGTTCTGTCGTATATTGCGTTTCCGACTCAGGCCGAGGCTTTCTTTGACAGACGAGAAGAAAAGAAGAAAAACACTTTCAGCTATAAGATAAGAAAAATCGAAGATTAAAGGAGTCGGAAGATTATGATTTTTACCTCGGAATACTCCATTAAAATGCCTTTGGGACAAACGGTTTTAACAGCCCTTTTGGGAATCGGAACGGTTCTTTTGATTCTTGCGGTAATTGCGGTGCTGATTATGGTTGTTTCAAAGTTCGTAAGGTTGATTGAACAAAAATTTTCCAAAGAAAAGCCGGAGGAAAAAATACCTGCTTTAAACGGTGAAACAGATGATTCTTCCAAAGTTCAGAAGCTTCCGGTCAATCAGTCGCAGGGTGAGCTTACACTCATCGGAACGGACGAGAAAACCGCCGCCGTTATTATGGCGCTTGTCAGCTACCAGAGCGGTATTCCCTTGAACAGGCTTTGTTTCAAATCCATAAAATTATTACCGGAGGATAAAAACAAATGAAATATATTGTAAGCTTAAACGGAAAAGATTATGAAGTTGAAGTGACCGAAAGCGAAGCTGTGCTTCTGAGCGTAACGGACAGCGCACCGGCTGCTCCGGCTCCTGTTACACCTGCTGCTGTGCCCACACCTGCTGCGCCTGCTCCTGTAAGCGGAGGAACCAATGTGGTTTCACCGATGCCGGGAACCATTCTTTCGGTTTCCTGCGCTGTGGGACAAAGCGTGAAAGCCGGCGACGTTCTGATGGTGCTTGAAGCGATGAAAATGGAAAATGATATTGTTGCTCCGGCAGACGGTGTTGTTAAGCAGGTTCTTGTTTCAAAAGGCTCAACGGTCAATACCGATGATGTTCTTGCCGTTCTTTAACACAGACTTTACGAAAGGAGAGTTTCCCGATGGAAATGATTAAAGATGTTATTGTGAGTCTGTGGCAGTCCTCCGGTTTTGCGGCGCTTTTTGACGGCGGTGTTTTTCACTGGCGCAATCTTGTGATGATTGCGGTTTCTTTTGTTCTTCTTTATTTTGCAATTGCAAAAAAATGGGAACCGCTGCTTCTTGTGCCGATCGCTTTCGGAATTTTGCTTGCCAACCTGCCGGGCGTAACGCTGATGAGTGATCCGACAGGTCTTATGGATACATCAAATATTGTTCAGGGCGCCCACTGGTATGACACGGGTGTTTTGCGGCTGATCTATATGGGCGTCAAAAGCAGTATCTTCCCATGTCTGATCTTCCTGGGCATCGGTGCGATGACGGATTTTGCGCCTTTGCTTTCCAATCCCGTCAGCCTGCTTCTCGGTGCGGCGGCACAGCTTGGCATTTACATTGCCTTTATCATTGCAATTCTTCTCGGCTTCAGTCCTGCAGAAGCGGCCTCTATTGCCATCATCGGCGGCGCGGACGGACCGACCGCAATTTATCTGACAAGCCGTCTTGCATCGGATCTTCTCGGACCGATTGCTGTTGCGGCATATTCATATATGGCACTGATTCCGTTCATTCAGCCGCCGATTATTAAGCTTCTGACAACGGAAAAAGAACGCAAGGTTGAAATGAAACAGACAAGAAAGGTAAGCAAGCTGGAAAAAATCATTTTTCCGGTTGTCGTTATTATCATCTGTGCATTCATTCTTCCCGATGTTGCCCCGCTGCTCGGCATGCTCATGCTCGGCAACCTGTTCAGAGAATGCGGCGTTGTTGAAAGACTCAGCGAAACCGCTCAGAACGCTCTGATGAACATTGTTACGATTATGCTCGGCCTTACCGTTGGTGCAACGGCAAACGGTGACACCTTCCTTCAGCCGAAAACGCTGATGATTATTGCGCTCGGACTGCTGGCTTTCTGTTTTTCAACGGCTGGTGGTGTACTGCTTGGAAAACTTCTTTATGTCATCACCGGCGGCAAGGTCAATCCGATTATCGGCGCGGCAGGTGTTTCGGCAGTTCCGATGGCGGCGCGTGTTGCACAGAATGAGGGCAGAAAATATAATCCGACAAACTTCCTGCTGATGCACGCAATGGGACCGAATGTTGCGGGCGTTATCGGCTCGGCAGTTGCGGCAGGCTTCCTGCTTGCGCTCTTCAAATGATAAAATTATAATAGTAAAAGCAGAAAAGTTCTCGCCTGAGCTTTTCTGCTTTTATAATTTGTATTTGTCAATCGGCAGAGTGCGGATTTTTCAATAACTCCACACTCCACTCTCCAAACTCCACACTGTTTTGCGCTTATCTGATAAAATCAGTCAGAACCTTTTTGTTTCTCGGCTCTTCAACGCCTGCTTTTTTGCCTGCGTCAATACATTTGAGCATCCATGCCATGTTCTTTCCGAGATGATACATCGTCATCATACCCTCGGCGTCCTGCTTGACATCCTCGGGCGTTCTGCCGTGAACCTCATTCCAATAGGTTGCGCTTACAATCGGCATCTGACTGATGCTGAAATATTTGTTGGTTACGTCCATGGTTGTGACACCGCCGGCTCTTCTTGAAGAAGAAATCGCGGCCGCCGGTTTATATCTGAAATGGCTTGAGCCGCTGTAAAAGCAGCGGTCAAGAAAGCTTAAAAGCTGACCGCAGGTGTGTGCGTAATAAACAGGGGAGCCGAAAACAAAGCCGTCTGCTTCATCGGCTTTTTTAACAAATTCGTTAACGCAGTCATCAAAAATGCATTTTCCAAGTTCAACGCAGCGTCTGCAACCGAGACAGTCGTTGATCGGCTTTGAGCCGAGCTGATAAATTTCGGTTTCAATGTTCTCTTCGTTGAGCGCGCGGGCAACTTCACAAAGAGCGGTATAAGTGCAGCCCTTTG
>JBJFHW010000221.1:0-2451 GCA_051893965.1 Acutalibacteraceae bacterium | reverse complement strand
ATGATTATTGTTCTTTCCCTGCCGCTGATTGAATCCGTTCTGAAAACCGCGGTTTCATTTATAAATTGATATGAAAAAAATTATTTACTTCATCTTTGTAATCATTTTTCTGCTTTTAAGTCTGTCCGTAACCTGCTTTTGCACCGAAGAAGACAGCCTGCTGTCTGATACGCAGGAAGAACTGTTCGGGGCGCTCGACGATGACACAAAAGAAATTCTCGAAGCTTTCGGAATTGACAGTCTTGACTATGACAAGATTTATTCTTTTTCCTTTTCGCAGATCGGCGATTTTTTTTCCGAAACTTTAAGCGAAAAAGCAAATGAAACAATAAAAACCTTTATGCTGCTTTCGGGCGTACTGCTGATTCTCTGCGCCGTTCGGACGCTTGTTCCGTCCTCTTCAAACAGCAGCACCGCCGAGTTGTTGTGTACGGTAGTCATGATTATTTTTACCGTAAGCAAGCTCAGCGAAATCATCAATACCGTGCTGTCGGTTGTGAACATGAGTGCAAAATTTCTTCTGGCATACATACCGATTTTTGCCGCGCTTGTTGCTTTCAGCGGAAACCCTTCCGGCGCTTTGACCTATAATACGCTTGCTTTGGCCTTTGCTCAGGGACTTTCGGCGTTTTCTTCGTCCTTTGCCATTCCGGTTGTCGGCGGATTTTACTGCCTGAGTATTGCTTTTTCCTTTAATGAAAACATGAACCTTTCACGGTTTGTTTCCGCCTTTAACCGAGCCTCATCGGTTGTTCTGGGCTTGATTTCCTCACTTTTTGCCGGTCTTTTGTCCATTAAAGGCATCATGTCGGTCAGTCTGGATTCCGTTTCGGCAAAGGGAATCCGCTTTATGCTCAGCAGTATGATTCCCGTTGTCGGAAGTGCCATCAGTGAAGCGTATTCAGCTCTTGTCGGAAGCATCGGGCTGATAAAAAGCTCTGTTGCCGCAGTCGGCATCATCGTTTGCCTGATTATCAATATTCCTGCAATTATCTGCGGTGTTTTATATTATATCATGCTCAGTTGCGTTTCTTTTTTTGCCGAAGCGGCCTCGATGCAAAAAATTTCCGCCGTGATGAAAGCCTTTGCAACGGGAATTAAATTTTTGCTTTTGCTCGTAATTTTTGAAATGTTTATTCTGATCATTTCAACGGGATTGATGCTGATGATTAAAAATACAATATAAGAGGAAAAAGAAGATGAGTTTTTCAAAAAGCTGGATTATTCTGATCTGTGCCGTTTCCGTCATCAGCAGTGTGCTTGCGATGGTTATACCGAAATCCTCGCTTTCAAAAGCATTCGGTTATCTTTGCGCCGCCGTTATGATTTATACTTTTCTTTTGCCGTTCATGACTTCAAAAGTTGATTTTTCAAAACTTACGGACGCATTAAAATCTCAAAGCAGTGCTTCGCAGTCATTTGAAGACAATGCAGAAGAAACAGCGTTAACGGCGGCGGAAAAGGGCTGTAAAACGGTGATTTTAAACAAGCTTGCGCAAACCGGGCTTTCGGTGAAAGATGAAGATATAACCGTAAAATGCAGATATAAAAATGAAAAAGTTGAAATTGAAAGGATAACGGTTGCCTCAACCTTTTCAAAAGAGGAAAAGGATTTAATTGACAAAACAATAAAAGAAACCTTTGATGAAAAAATTAACATAATTTATTCGGACGGTGGTGAGGAAAATGGCTGAAAACGGTGTAACGGCGGCGTTTACAGTATTTAAAGATAAAATTTTAAGAAACAAAAAGCTTACTGCGATTCTTGCCGCAGGTCTTGCGGGTATACTTCTGATTGCCCTGAGCAGCATTGATAACACAGGCGAAAAAGCAAAAACGCAAGATTATAAGCAAACAGAAAGTTTAAGCCAAAGCGCCGCCGAAATTCAGACCGAGCTTGAAAGCTTTCTTGAAAACATCGACGGCACGGGAAAGGTCAAGGTTATGATCACCTTTGAAACAGACACCGAAACCGTCTATGCAAAAGATACAGAGGAAAATTCGTCCTCTCAGGGGGAAAACGAGGAAAGAAAATATAAAAGCGAGCATATAATTATTAAAAACGACAGCGGCGAAAGCGGCCTTGAGGTCAAGCAGATCTATCCGAAGGTGCGCGGCGTTGCAGTCATCTGCGAAAATGCGGATAATCCGGTAATAAGAGAACAGATTGTGTCTGCCGTCTGTGCTCTTTTTGATATAAATTCAACGCAAATTAGTGTCGCTTCCAAAGCGGCATGAGGAGGAAATGTTCAGATGTTACTCAGAAAGAAACAAGTTTTAACCGCAACTTTATTAATTGCTCTTGCGGCGGCAGTCGCCGTCAACTGGTATTATTCGCGTCCCACTGCCGAAAGCACGCAAACAACAACGGCACAGGCAAACCTCGGTGATACCATGCTGGTTGCCGGAAGTGTTCAAAGCGAAGAAACAACTTCGTACGAAGAAGAAACA
>JBJFHW010000220.1:0-2459 GCA_051893965.1 Acutalibacteraceae bacterium | reverse complement strand
ATAATCACTGATCTGAGATAAAAAGTTATTCGGATCATAGAGTGCGCTTTCAATTCCTGCGGTGTTTTCGTCTCCGTCGATACAGATTTTTGCGCCGTAAAGCGAAGAAAGAATCTTCTCGCGGTTTTGAATTTTCTTCTTTTGTGCAAGAAGCTGTTCTTTTTCGCCGATATTGATATCCGCACTTTCAAGCTCATTGATCTGATATTGCAAAAATTCAAGACGCTGCTGTTTATCACTGTTGTTTTGTCTCAAATCAGACAATTTTCTTTCTTTTTTACGAAGCTGATGATAAACTTCTCTGTATTCTTCAAGCGCCGTCTGATTATCCGAAAGGCTGTCAATATAGCCGATATGGTTTTCTTTCTGAAGAAGCCGCTGGCTGTCATGCTGACCGCAGATCGTTATCAGCTCACGCCCGACTGAGCGAAGCATGGAAGCCGTTACGGGCTGACCGTTGATTCTGCATGCGCTTCTTCCGTCGGCGGTGATCGTTCTTGTTATCAGCAAAGTGCCGTCTTCTTCAATTTCCATTTCAAATTCTTTGAGTACGCTTTCTGCTTCTTTTGATATATTTTCAAAAAAGGCTGTGATTTTTGCGCAGTCCGTGCCGTCACGCACCAATTCCTTGGATGTGCGCTCACCGATGATTGCGTTAATTGCATCAATAACAATGGATTTTCCGGCACCTGTTTCACCGGTAAGTATGTTCAGGCCGTTTTCAAAGTTGATTTCTGCCTTTTCAATCACGGCCACATTTTCAATTTTGATATTTGTAAGCATAATTTAAAATACCGCGGCAGTAATCTGTATCAAACGACACAATAAGCCTTTTCCTTTCTCTGTCTGTCGGTCGCAGGGCGACTCCGCTCCCGGTCGCAGGGCGACACCACTCCCGATTTCATCGGTACTGAATTTTTAACCGACTGCCCGAGCCGTTAACTGAGTTATTAATTTACTCGGCAATCAGTTTTTGAATCATTGCCTGAAACGCCGAAGCCGATTCCTCATCTCTGCAAAGAACAAAAATCGTGTCGTCTCCGGCAATTGTGCCGACAATTTTATCGGAAACAAGATTATCAAGAGAAGCGGCCGCAGCATTTGCCATTCCGGAATAACATTTAATCACAACGGTATTCATTGCATAATCGACCGAAGTGATGGAATGAGACAAAATGGAATGATATTTGTCAGTGATATCCTCCGACTCCCCTTTGACATAGGAATATTTATACTGACCGCTCTTTACCGGTGTTTTAACAAGCTTCAACGATTTGATGTCTCTTGAAACCGTTGCCTGCGTGACTTTATATCCCATTTCGTTAAGCTTGTTCATCAGCTCTTCCTGGGTTCCTATATCTTCCTTTTCAATCAAAGCAAGAATTGCGTCATGTCTGTTCTTTTTCATGCTGTTTTCTCCTTTTATTGACTTCTTTCCATAAGTTTATTTTTGAGAATATCCGTAAAGCTGTCAGATTTGATTCGGATTATTTTTGAATACCTGTCGGCACGTCTTACCCGAAGCATACTGTTTTCGGTAAGTTCAACGGCTTCTTCTCCGTCACAACTTACAACAGGCAGGCAAAGATGCGAATTGGTAACTTTCAGTTCAAGAACGCTGTCTGCACGGAAAATGACTGACCTTGCAGCAATGGAATGTGTGCAGATAGGCGTTAAGATAATGCTTTCAATGGTCGGGTCAACAACAGGACCGCCCGCCGAAAGCGAATAGGCCGTTGAACCGGTTGGTGTTGAAATAATAAGACCGTCACCGTAAAAATCATCAATTTTCTTTTCACCGCGCGAAACCGAAATGTTGCAAAGTCTCAGCGACATACCTCTTGCAACAACAACATCGTTCAGGCAGTGGTATTTTCCGATAAGCTTTCCGCTTTCATAATGTTCACAGCAAAGCATCATTCGGTTGTCAAGTACATAATTTTTTTCAATCAGGTTAGAAAGCAAAGAAAGCTCCTGCTTTTCAAGTCCGGCAAGAAATCCGAGATTCCCTGCATTGATTCCGAGAATTTTTTTGTTATATTTTGCCGCAACATGAGACGCATGAATAAAAGTTCCGTCTCCGCCGATTGCAATTAAAACATCGCATAGCTCTGCGGCTTTTTCTTCGTTTAAGTATGAAACGCGAAAGCTGTCAAACTTGCCTTTATGTTCATCTGACATCAGAATTTCGGCGCCCAGAGCGCTCAGCTGACGCAAGACTTCGCAGGCAACACTGTGCGCATGTTCCCGTGTCAGGTTCACATGAACGGTAATAATCATAAGTTATCGCCTCCGTTTAGTTTGGCGTGTGAACGTGCAACCATAGTTTCGGGAGAAAATTCAAGCCTGCTTTCAGGCTCTTGCGATTTTTGAATGTATATCAGATATTCGATGTTTCCCTGCGGTCCTTTGATCGGTGAATAATCAAGATTCAACACGGAAAATCCGTTTTCAAGCAC
>JBJFHW010000219.1:0-11659 GCA_051893965.1 Acutalibacteraceae bacterium | reverse complement strand
AAAGGGGAATAAATTTGACCGCAGATTTACATTGGCACACAAAATTATCAGACGGCACGATGGGAATTGAGGATCTCATCGTTCTCGCCATGAAAAACTCTATAAAGACAATTTCGATAACTGACCATGATTGTCTCGCCGGAAACGTAAGGGCACAAATTGTTGCCAAAAGATATGATATTAACGTCATACCCGGTGTGGAGCTTACCTGCACGGACAGAAAGCGTTCGGCAAAGGCACATATTCTTTGCTATTATGCCGACAAGCCCGAAAGGCTGGAAAGTCTTTGCTATCGCAATTCAACTGCAAGACGAAAAGCCGGACAGATTATGATTGTCAGAGCTGCGGAACGTTTTCCGATTGCACCGGAATTTATCGTGAAATGCGCCGCAGGATCAACCAATATCTATAAACAGCACATTATGCAGGCGCTTCTGGAATGTGGGTACACAACAACAATTTTCGGTGAGCTTTATCAGAAGCTTTTCACAAAAGAAAGCGAAGAAAATATATTAGTCAACACGGTTTATGCCACGCCGGAAGAAACAATCGAAACCATACACGAGGCCGGCGGAATTGCCGTTCTTGCACACCCGGGATTTTTTGATAACTTTGAGCTTCTTGATGAACTGATTGAACTAGGGCTTGACGGTGTGGAAGTGTGGCACCCGATGAATACGCCCGAACAGCAGGAATATCTCAAAGAAGTTGCAAAAAAGAATAAGCTTCTTATGACAGGCGGAAGCGATTTCCACGGCGGTTATAATATGTCAAACATTACTTTGGGTGATTACGGTCCGCCGCAGGACTGCGTTGAAAGCCTGATCAATTATAAAGCGAAGCTTCGCCGCAAGCAAAAAAAGCTTGAAAAAGAAGCTACTTTGGCGGCTCAGGCAGCCGGTCAGTAATTTCTTTACAATACACGAAAGGTAAGGTTTCATGTCAGATAACGATATCAAAATCTATAACATCGAAAACGAAGAAACAAACGAAAACAGCACCTGCAAGAAAATGGCAGAGATTTATGATTTGATTAATAAGCACCGCGAAAACGGCAACCTTGAAAAGGCCAGGCTGCTCGGAGCGAAGCTTGCAACACTCACTCCGACAAACAGTGCCGGAGATATGAGCCTTAATCTCATAGAAATTTTGCCTAAAAAGTATCTTTCGCAGGATATACTTTATCAAATGAAAGTACTTCTTGTTTTTGCTGCGGAAAAAACAATGAAAGAAGAAATCGTTCCCGATTTTCTTTCCATCATGGCAATCAACGCCATGCATGATAAAATCAGCGAAAACCACCCCGCTTTTTTCAAAAATCTTTCTGACGGTGCGGCATTCACCTTTTATCGTCTCGCACTGCAAAAATGCGGTGAAATTGATGAAAACATCGGTGAGGCTTTTGCCATGCTTTGTTCCGTTCAAAAAAACTCGGAAGGGTTTGTTGAAACGGGCCGTCTGGTATGGACGATGGCTGTTGATATTATAAAAAAAGAAATCAAAAAAGCAAATTTTGCAAAATAAACAAAAAAGCAGGACGGTTTTGTCCTGTTTTTCATTAGAAACGGAGCGAAAGCATTATGATGGATCATGTTCAAAGAGCAAAAGCACTTTTCATGAGCGGATTGAACTGCTCTCAGGCGGTTTTTCTTGCGTTTTCCGATGAAATCGGGCTTGATGAAACAACAGCGAGAAAAATATCCATCGGCCTTGGCGGCGGCGTCGGCAGAATGAGAGAAGTCTGCGGTGCAGTCAGTGCGGCGGCAATGGTGCTCGGCGCGGTTTACGGCGGCAGCGACGGAACAAACAAAGCCGGTGCATACGGAAAAATCAAACTTTTTGCCGAAAGATTCAAAGAAAAGAATCAATATATTGTTTGCCGTGAGCTTCGCGGCCTTGACAGAGATCTTAAAGAAAGTTCGGTTCCCGACGAAAGAACAAAGGAATATTATCAGACAAGACCGTGTGTTCAGCTTGTTTGTGATGCGGCAAGCATCCTTCAGGATATTCTTTCGGAAAACAAAAGTTGACAAAAGCGTAAAAATAGGGTATACTCTTTTTCGTGCTTTGCACAGAAAACAATCAATCGGGGTGTAGCGCAGCTGGTAGCGCGCTTGCTTTGGGAGCAAGATGCCGGGTGTTCGAGTCACCTCACTCCGACCAAAAATCCCGTTCGCATTTTTGCGGACGGGATTTCATTTGTTTTTACTTGTAAAAAAGTCTGAACCATTTCTATATATTGCAGAGCAATATTTATTTGTTGGTTTTTATTTTGTTCTTGTTTAATATTTTTATAATGTATGGGTAGAAATAGTTCAAAAAAAAGAGTATAATGTCCAAAAAGTGAAAAAACCACACAAAAAAACAATTATAAATTATTTGTAATTTAAGTTTTTTCACATGGGAGGACATAATGCAAAAATCGATATTATCAAAACCAAACGGGAAATATTTATTTTGGGGAGCTATATTTGGCGCTATAATAGGTATTATTGCTTTTTTTCCTATTTTGATACAGAACAACGGTCAATACATGGAATATGGAGATTATTTTACGCAGTATGTGCCGTTCATTAAAGAACTGAAACGAATGGTTACATCAGGAACCCTGTCTTGGAGTTGGAATTCTTTTTTGGGTGACAGCTTTGTCGGAGCATATTCATACTATACTGTTTTTAATCCGTTTGCATGGCTTGTTGTATTGTTTCCGACAAAATATATTTTATACGGAACAATGTTTGCCACAATATTGAAGCTTTCTATAAGTATGATATCGTCTATGCTGTATATTCGGTGCTTTTGTAAAAATGATAATTATGCAATGATTGGCGCCTTGCTTTATACGTTTTCCGGATTTACTCTTGTAAATAACTTTTTCTATTTCTTTCTTGATGTTATTGCTGTATTTCCGTTTTTAATGTTTGGGCTTGAACAGTTAATGGCAGAAAGGAAACGAACAGTATATATTCTTTCGTTGGTATTGAATGCAGCAATCAACTTTTATTTTTTCGTGTCTACGGTTTTAATTGTAATTATTTATGTAGTTTTTCGTTTGGAACTTTATAAGATCTCTTCATGGAAAAAGCACGGAAAAGTGTTTTCTAATATTGCATTATGCAGTATAATAGGGGCAGGTATAGCAGGTTTGGCACTTGTTCCTTCATTTTATGCAATACTTGGTTCTGAAAAAGCCATGGAATCAATCGGAACACAGCTTAGCCTTATGTACTATCCGCAAAACATTCTTGAACGTTTGCGTACATTTGTTGCACCTATTGAGAGTGGATATTATCATGCTTTTTATGATGGAACTTCATGGAGCTCCACAGGTATTTATTTACCGGTTTTTGGCTGCACTTTAGTATTACAATGGTGTGTTAAAAAGCATGATTGGCTCAAAAAAACATGTATTTTTTTGACGGTTTGTTATTTTATACCAATTTTAAATGCGGTATTCAGTTTGTTTTCTTCCTGTTATTATACCCGATGGTTATATGGATTGGTATTGTTGTTTTCTTTGTCAACAGTGCGAACATTGGAAGAAATAGACGAATCAAAACAAATTTTCAATAAAAAGCTTCTCTTCGTTATCAGTACTTTTACAGCTGTTTTGTTACTTGTTCCATCTGTTATATATTATCTGAAAAAAATGGGTATTTCTTTAGATAATATATTTGCAAGCGCATGCAATTCAGAATATTTTATGGGATATTCTTCAATTGTTGTTATGATTGTTCTTACTGCATTGAATTATGTAGGCTTATGGTATATCTTTACAACCCAAAAATTTAAAATAAAAAAAATATGCTCTATTGTGATGGTTTTTTGTGTTCTTAATTATTGTGTTTATAATGTAATTAACTATGATTTACATAATGAATATTACAATAATGACTATTATTATCAAAAATCTTTGATTGAAGGAACAGAAAACACGGATTTGGATTTTGAGTATCGTATTGATTATCCGGAACAAATAGTAAACTATGGTCTATTCAAAAATAAACCGTCAGTAAATAATTATAACAGTTTGCAAAATCCAAAAAGTTCTCGTTTTGCAGAAGCAGTAGGTATCGGTGATAATATCAAAGATACAATTTTGGTAACCCCTGTATTCGGTGGTGAATATACAGATGCACTTTTGTCGGTTAAGTATTATTACGATTATGACGGCAACACTGAAATCCCGGAAGGATTTAAATATATAAGAACGGAAAACAGTGTGGATATTTATGAAAATGAGAACTATATACCGATGGGGTTTGTTTATGAATCTTATTGTACGGAAGATCAACTGACAGATATGAATCCGGAAGAACGAGCAAAAACGATGTTACAAACATTAGTGGTTAACAAAGAAGATGAGAATCGTATCAATAAATATCTTTTGCATGAATCAGATGTTGACAACGAAAAAGACATGGCATCTGTTGTTTCAAAACGAAACGAAAAAACATGCAGCTATTTTAAAGGAACATCCGAAGGGTTTGAAGCAGAAATTGAACTTGAAAGTGATAATATTGTATTTTTCAGCATTCCGAATGATGAGGGCTGGGAAGTAACCGTTAACGAAAAGGATGTAAAAACAATAGATGTTAACTATGGCTTGATGGGGATTTGTTGCGAGAAAGGCAGTAATATGATTTCAGCAACATATCATACAAGAGGATTAACACTTGGCTTTACATTAAGTCTTGCATTCATAGCAATATGGATAATAACTGAATTGATCATTAGAAAGAGAAACAAAACAGTAAAAAAAGAATCCGATGTTTCCTCTGACATCGGATAGGCAAAAAAACAAACGGTATGACATGGGTTTTACCGTTTGTTTTTATTGTCTTTCAGCAATAATGAACTTTCATCGTGTCAAGGCACACAGCGGCAACTTTTTCGCCGGTTCCCGAACATTCAAGCGCAAGGTGTTTTTTTGCCGTGAAAACCTTGCCGGGCTTGGCTCCCGGTATCTGAGATGTTGGCGTGCTTGCCGTGATTAAAAACTTGTCCTTGAAATAAACCTTTGAATAGTCTGCTTTTTCAAGAACAAAGTCCCTTTCATCGTAGCTTTCAAGCGGTTTGTCTTCTTCAAAATTTGCAATTCCCGCATGGGCAAGAACAAAGGTTTTTCCGCCTGCATCAACTTCTTCATACGGTTCAAATTCTCCGAGATAATCGAGTATGCTGTCTTTTCCCTCGCTGTCAAGCGCAAGAAATGCTTCAAGAGCATTGAACCCGCCATGCTTGAGCCAGTCGGCAAATTCAGCTTTCAGATCATCACCAATGAGAGAAACGCAGCTCTGAACGTCCTTTGCCTGCAAAAGTGCGGGAAAAATTCTTTTTGCGGTGTATTCCTGCTTGCCGAGAACGGGGAAAATATTCTGACGGTACATCATATCTTTGAGCACGGCAATGCTTTCTTTCCCGTTTCCGATTACGTTTCCGAGAATAAACAAAGAATCCTCATCTTCTTTAAGATTAAGTTTTTCAAGCATCTGACGGTATTTGTCCAGTCTGCCGTATACGCCGCTCATAACAAAAATCATATAAATCTGCCATGCACCGCTATCTTTGTGCGGTGCTTCCTTTCTTATTTTAAAATATTATTGATTGCTGATCATGCCTTTTTCTTCCAGGTATTCATCATAGGTTTCTTTTCTGTCGTAAAGACCGTCGGGTGTAAATTCAATGATTCTGTCTGCAACGGACTGTACGAACTGATGGTCATGAGAAGTGAAAAGAATGGAGCCTTTGAATTTAATCAGCGCATTGTTCAGTGATGTGATGGATTCAAGGTCAAGATGGTTGGTCGGTTCGTCAAGAATGAGCACATTTGCACCGCTGAGCATCATTTTGCAAAGCATACAGCGTACTCTTTCGCCGCCGGAAAGCACCTTGGCGGATTTGGTTGCTTCTTCCCCGCTGAACATCAGTCTGCCAAGCCAGCTCCTGACATCGGATTCAAACTGCAAATCGGAATATCTTCTGACCCAATCGATCAGTGAATCGTCAACGCCGTCAAAAAAGGCAGAGTTGTCCGTCGGAAAATATGACTGCGAGGTGGTAACGCCCCATTTGAAGCTGCCCTCGTCCGGCTCAAGCTCACCCATGATAATTTTGAAAAAGGTTGTTTTGGCAACGGCGTCCGTGCCGACAAAGGCAACTTTTTCGTTCGGTCTGATGGTAAAGCTTACATTGTCAAGAACCTTTCTGTCACCGACTGTTTTAGAAAGGTTTTCAACCAACAGCATATCGTTTCCGATTTCTCTGTCGGGTTTGAATTCAATAAACGGAAAGCGCCTTGAAGAAACAGGCATATCTTCAATAACAATGCTTTCAAGCAGCTTTTTTCTGCTTGTTGCCTGTTTGGATTTGGAGGCGTTTGCAGAAAAGCGGGCAATGAATTCCTGAAGCTCTTTGACTTTGGCTTCGTTTTTCTTGTTCTGTTCGCGCATCTGTCTTTGCGCCATCTGGGTATATTCATACCAGAAGTCATAGTTGCCGACATACATGGTGATTTTGCCGAAGTCAACGTCAGCGATATGCGTGCATACCTTGTTGAGAAAATGCCTGTCGTGGCTGACAACAATAACGGTATTTTCAAAGTTCATGAGGAAATCTTCAAGCCAGTCAATGGCGGCAACATCAAGGTGGTTTGTCGGTTCGTCCAGCAAAAGAACATCGGGATTGCCGAAAAGAGCCTGCGCAAGAAGAACCTTGACTTTCTGGTCGCCGCTGAGCTCTTTCATCAGGCAATAGTGAAATTCGTTGCCGATGCCCAAGGCATTGAGCAGAATTTCAGCATCACTTTCAGCGCTCCAACCGTCCATTTCGGCAAACTCTTCTTCAAGCTCACTGATTCTGATTCCGTCCTCTTCGGTGAAATCCTCTTTTGCATAAAGCACTTCTTTTTCGTCCATGATGTCAACCAACTTCTGATTTCCCATCAGCACGGTGCGGATTACATCGTATTCATCAAAGGCGAAATGATCCTGTTTGAGTACGGAAAGCCTTTCGCCCGGTGTGATGGAAACATAGCCTTTGTTGGGCTCGATTTCACCGGAAAGAATTTTCAGAAAAGTTGATTTACCTGCGCCGTTTGCACCGATAAGACCGTAGCAGTTGCCTTTTGTGAAATTGATTGAAACATTTTTAAAAAGTTCTCTTCCGCCGTATTGCAGGCTGACATTGTTTGTACTTATCATAAAATCAGCTTCGTTTTAAGCGTTTGATAAAATAAAATTAAACGCCCGTTACGCTTCCTTTCTTATAAAAATTTTGTGGTTTTATTCTCTGACACATTTTTTTATTTTACCACAATTCCCCTTTTTAATCAAACAGACATGGTTGATATTGAATAGTTTTAACATATTGTTAACAAATGAAGCAAACAGGAGAAAAAAATTAATCTTTTAGTGTTGAATTTTAGCTAAGTATCTAGTATAATTTTATTGTATGTTTAAATATCTTTTTATACAATCAGCTATATAAACGGTCTGAAAATGTGCGGCTTTATAAGTCGCTTTTGATTTCAGACCTTTCAGTCATCTTAATTATTTACGGAGGCTACAATGGATAACTTAAATTTTTCAACGGTTGAAAACGGATATTCTCCTCAGGAAGTTGACAGATATATCGAAATGATTCAGCAGGAATATTCCAATGCCGTCGCCTGGGGCGAGGAAATGGAAGCAAAATACGAAAAGCTCAAAGAACACATGGAACAGGGCGGAATATATTTCACGATTGACGAAAACAATCAGAATGAAGTGATTGACAAGGTTTTTAACGAGCTTACCGCAACGGTCAACAAAGTAAAAAGCGAAACCGAACAGAAAGCCAATGAAATTATTGAAAGAGCAAACGAAAAAAGCCGCGCAATTGTCAAGCAGGCGATGGAAAGTTCTGTTGAACTGCGCACACAAAACGGTCAGGTGCTGAAAAACTTAAGAAGCATCAGCGACATGATCAACGTTATTATCGAAAAATCTTCTTCTTAAAAATTTAATTCTGAAAAAAAGGGATGTGATTTCTTTTGGCAAGCTACAGACCGAAAAGTCTTGATGATATAAAAAACTCATATGACAGCGAAAGACGGGCGGAAAAGGCCATCAAAAGAGAAACCGAAAGAATTGAGCCTGCCGTTCACAGACCTACTTCGCCTTTTTTAACACCGCCGAGTGCTTTTAAAGTTCCTGATGAAGTCAAAGAGCAAAAGCAAAAAGACATTGAGGATATTTCTCCGGCAGTGGACGAGCTGATCAAAGAGTTTTCTCAGCCGCCGAAGCAAAAAAAGCCGGCAAAAACCGAAAGACCTCTTCACGGAATCAAACCCGTTCCTCAGACTGAATACAGCAGCATGAAGCGTGACCCGGGTGCGCCGAAAATTATTTCAACGGCAGACCCGAACCGCCACAAAAGACAAACGGTTGCTGCAATGGCTCAAAAAGCCGCAAGAAGAACGGCACCGAAAACAGCCGAAAAACAGGCGGACGCAACACAGCAAAAGCAACATGAATTTTACAGCGGAAAACAGCCTGAAACCAAAAACACTGCTCCTGCTGCGCCGAAATCTGTTCAGCCTCAGCTTCAACCTCAGCCTCAGCCTATTGCGCCCCCGACGGTTCCGCCTCAAAAGGTGGTTACAGACAGCCGTTTTTCCGATCTCATGAGTGATTATGTTAAAATCATGAACGATCAGGATGACACCGAAGAGGTTTCACACAGATCTCTTTTCCGCAAAAGAGGACGCAAAAAGAATGCGCAGCGTATCGTTTCCGAAGAACCGCAAGGTGAACAGCAGGACGACATTTTTGATTTTTCATCTGAAACAGATTTTGGTAAATCGAACGAGACAAGCTTTGATTCCGGTGATTCAAACGATGCATTTGATCAGCCGCTGTTTGAAGATTCCGATTTTTCAAAACCGGAATATGAAACGCCTGTTTATGAAGAACAGCCGCAAGAGCCTGTTTATCCGGAAACAGAAGCTGTGGAAACTGCGGAAAACGAAGAACCTTATAACTTTGATAACAGCTATGAGCCACAGGCGGAAGAAGAACTCATATATCAGCCGGAAGAGGACGAAGCGACCGAGCCGGAGCCGATACAGTATACTTATGATGAAACTGCAGAGGAAGACTTTGACGAAAACAGCGATGAGTTGTTTGAAAATAGCAGTGATAACAGTGCGGACGAAGCTGAAAATGAAGAAAGTTCTGTTTCTGACGAAGAACAGCAATCCGAAGCAGTCAAAGCTGAGAGCAAGACTAAAAAGACCAAAAACAGTTCCGGTAAAAAGGCTGTTAAGGTGCTTTTGAGCATTGTGCTTGTTCTTTGCGTCATCGCAACGGCGGCAGTCGGTTCCATCAACATTGTCTTCCATGTAAACGAAGCCGTTGAAGGTCCGATGAACAGCTATTATTTCACAAGTGACAGAACCTTCAGCTCCGTTGGCGTGAACGCAGGAGATTTTGTCATCTGTTCTTCCTCCCTTTCACAAAGCGGAACCGAAAATGTGGTTTACGTTGACAGAGAAAATCAAAACTTCACTTTCGGAGTAAAGGGCAGTACCGTTACCGCTGAAGACGGCAACGATTATTGCATTATAAACGGAAAGGCAATTGCAAAAGAAAATGTTATCGGCAGGATTGAAAAAACGGTGCCGACCGTCGGCACGGTTATCTCTTTGATTTATGCCAATTATACCGTTATTCTTTTGGCATTGTTTGCCGCATGCGTGGTTCTTTTCCTGATTATTTCCCTTGCATTAAGAAACAAGGAAGTGTCCGGGCAGGCACAGCAGGCTTCTTTGGACGAAGAACCGGAAAGCGCTGACGATTCCGATTATGATGAAGACGATTCAACGAAGCAGGACAGCGATGTTTACAGCGGTCAGTATTATGACGGTGAACAAAGCGAAGAAAGCGGCGATGAGGGCGAAAATCAGATGCAGGAGCAAGACGATTCAGAAGATGACGACAACCTGTTTTCCGATTTATAATTGCTGATTTAATTTTGCAGACTGTTTATTGCAGTCTGCATTTTTTATATATTGAAACAAAATTCAGATGCAGTAGAGTTTTATTTGCATAAAAATCTAAATGGCGTTTTGTTGCAAAAGACAATAGTTACAGTATGTATCGGCATATAAGTACATTTTTTGTCAGGTTATACAAAGTCCGCATAAATTTGCAGAATAAGTCTTGACATTTATGCATATTAATGGTATATTTTCTTATATTATTCATTTATTTGCAAACTAAATTGTATAAATATTCATTTGTGGAGACTTACATGAAAAAGAAAAAAATATTCATTGACGGCAAAGAGGGAACAACCGGCCTCGGAATTTTTTCAAGAATTGAAAAGAGAACCGATGTTGAACTGATTACTTTGTCCGATGAAACAAGAAAAGACCCCAAAGCGCGTCAAAAGGCAATCAATGAAAGCGATATAACGATTTTGTGTCTGCCCGATGCGGCGGCAAAAGAATCCGTTTCGCTTTGCACAAACGAAAACACCGTTATTCTTGACGCTTCAACTGCTCACAGAACGGCACCCGGCTGGGTTTACGGTTTGCCGGAGCTTTCAAAAGAGCAAGAAGAAAAAATCAAATCGTCCAAGCGAATTGCCGTGCCCGGCTGTCATGCAAGCGGTTTTATCGCACTTGTCGCTCCGCTGATAAAAAGCGGCATCATTGGTAAAGATGCGCTTTTAACCTGCCATTCCATCACCGGTTACAGCGGCGGCGGAAAGAAAATGATTGCAGAATATGAAGCCTCATCTCCACCCGAAAAGCTGAAAGCACCCAGACAATACGGTCTGAGCCAAAATCATAAGCATCTGCCAGAAATGCAATATATCACAGGACTTGAAAATGCACCGGTTTTTTGCCCGATCGTTTCATCGTTTTATTCGGGTATGCTTGTGACGGTTCCGCTTTTTGCTTCGCAGCTGAAAGACGGAAAAACAGCCGAGGATATCAAAGCAGTTTTCAAAAAAGCCTATGACGGAACGATGAATATTGAATATACCGAAGATATATCGGACGGTGGCTTTGCCGACAGCAACACCCTTTCCGGAACCGACAAAATGCAGGTCAGCGTCAGCGGAAACAGGGAAAGAATCCTGCTGATGGCAAGATATGACAATCTCGGAAAAGGTGCTTCGGGTGCGGCGGCGCAGTGCCTTGATATGATCTTATCGGGCAATAAATAAAAATGAATTTCAACCGGTCAGTTCTGACAGAAAGGGAAATATATGATCAAACAAATTGACGGCGGCGTGTGTGCCGCAAAGGGCTTTACCGCAGGCGGAATACACTGCGGAATCCGCAAGAATAAATCCAAAAAAGATCTTGCTTTAATTTACAGCAGCGTTAAAGCCAATGTTGCCGCTGTTTACACGACTAACCTTGTTAAAGGTGCACCGCTCATCGTTACAAAAGAAAACATTTCAGACGGGAAGGCACAGGCTGTTATCTGCAACAGCGGAAACGCTAACACCTGCAACAAAGGCGGCGAAGAAATTGCAAAGCAAATGTGCACTCTTGCAGGAGACGCACTCAATATTGATCCGACCGATGTTATCGTTGCTTCAACGGGCGTTATCGGTCAGCCGCTTGATATTACGCCGATTGCGTCTTCCATGGACGAACTGA
>JBJFHW010000218.1:0-2463 GCA_051893965.1 Acutalibacteraceae bacterium | reverse complement strand
AAAGAGATCAGCAGAATCATTCTGACAAGACCTGCGGTTGAAGCGGGAGAAAAGCTCGGCTTTCTGCCGGGCGACTTGCAGCAAAAGGTTGACCCTTATCTGCGTCCGCTTTATGATGCGCTTTTTGATATGCTCGGTGCGGAAAGCTTTCAGCGCTATCAGGAAAAAGGCTGTATAGAGGTTGCACCGCTTGCTTATATGCGAGGCAGAACGCTTGACGACAGCTTTATCATTCTTGACGAAGCGCAAAACACAACGCCCGAACAAATGAAGATGTTTTTAACCCGTCTGGGCTTTAATTCAAAAATTGTTGTAACAGGCGACATCACGCAAATTGACCTGCCCGACGGAAAACATTCGGGCCTTGTGGAAGCAATGAAAATCCTCAAGCATGTTGACGGCATTGAAACCGTGCGTTTTACGGAAAAAGATGTTGTCAGACATAAGCTTGTTCAGGATATTATAAAAGCGTATGAAAAATATGAGGAGGCTAAGAAAAGAAAATGAAAGATAAAATCAAAGTTTCAATCAGCAACGATCAGACGGCAGTTAAAGTTCCGTCGGGAATCAGACTTCTTATCAGACGTTGCTGCAATGCCGTTCTCGTCAACGAAAAATTCAAGGGAGGCGCCGAAATCAGCGTTTCCATCGTTGATGATGAGCAGATACATAAACTCAATAAGGAATACAGAAACGTTGATGCTTCAACCGATGTTCTTTCGTTTCCTCTCGGCGTTGACGGTGTTTATGACATCAACAATGACACCGGCGCGCAGCTTCTGGGCGATATTGTTATTTCAATTGAACACGCGGTTAAGCAGGCGAAGCTTTACGGGCATTCTCTCAACAGAGAAATTGCTTTTCTGACCGTTCATTCCATGCTTCATCTTCTCGGCTATGACCACGAAGCCGGCGGACTTGAGCTTGTTCGCATGAGAGAAAAGGAAGAAAGCGTTCTGACGCAGCTCGGCCTTGTCAGAAGCGGCAGTTATTATACCATGGATGAATAAGAAAGGCAGTGCAGGCTTATTGTCTGCACAGTTGGTGTGAAAGTGGAACATTATAAAGCATTATTCAAAAGCTTTTTTTATGCGTTCAGAGGAATTGTTTCAACCGTCAAAACGGAACGCAACATGCGAATTCATCTGACGTGCATGATCTATATGTTTTCCATTCTGATTTTTTCGGATTGGTTCGTTTTAAGCAAAGGCGACTGGTGTGCAATTCTTCTTGCGTGCGCGCTTGTGGTTTGCGGTGAGCTTATCAACACGGCAATCGAAAATGTTGTTGATATGGTAACGGACGAATATAACGAATTTGCAAAAAAGGCAAAAGATGCGGCTTCGGGTGCCGTTCTTGTCGGTGCGATTGGTGCTGTTGCCGTCGGTCTTGTTGTTTTGCTTCAGCCGCAGGCTTTTAAAGCAATGTATAGTTATTTTCTTCAAAACCCATTGATGTTTTTGCTGTTCATTTTAAGCCTTATTCCGGCAACGCTGTTCATCTTTTTGCCGTTTTCGTCAAAGGAAAAGAAAAAGAAAAGTCAGAAAAACTGAAAATCTTTGATTTTTTTCTTGACAAGCGTGTTTCAGCGTGATAAAATGTGTCTATAATTTGAAATCAAACAAACCTGTGATTAAGAGTAGTAGCTTCAAGTGACTGCTTCAAGAGAGCCGCCGACGGTGTGATGGCGGTAGCAAGACTTTTTGTGAATGGACTTATGAGGGCGGCCGAAAGCTTTCAAAGCGAGTAGTAACCGACGGATTCCGGATTCGTTAACAACCGGGCTGCATAAGATGTGCAGAGTGAGTGGGCTGAAAAAGCCAATATGGGTGGTACCGCAGGATAATGTCCTGTCCCTGTTTTATTGCAGGGGCAGGACTTTTTAATTTTATCGCTTTTCAAAAACTGCGCGAACCTTTCAAAATGCTCTCTGATTTTTCAAAGCGTATGTAAAAATGGTAACAGCCGAACGGCTTTTCCATAAATTAATATAAAAGGAGTAAAAAATCATGAAAAACACAATCAAAAAAATTCTTGCCGTTGTTCTTTGTCTGGCGTTTGTTTTCGCTTTTGCAGCATGCTCAGGCACAGACAACGGTGAAACAACAACCGAAGCCAACACTTCTTCAGCCGCTTCAGACGGTAAAACACTCAAAATCGGAATCATTCAGTATGTATCACACCCTTCTCTTGATAACTGCTATCAGGGCATCAAAAACGCTCTTGACAAAAGCGGCTTGAACCTTGAAATCGATCGTCAGATCGGTTCCGACAGCGCCGCCGATTCAGACTGCGCAAGCTATGCCAAAAACATGGTTGCACAAAAATATGACATGATTTTTGCCATTGCAACACCCGCTGCAACCGCAGCCTATGCCGCAACCGAAGGCACGGAAATTCCCGTAATCTTCTGCGCTGTTTCAGACCCTGTTGCCGCAAAGCTTGTTGATTCAAATGACGCTC
>JBJFHW010000217.1:0-2466 GCA_051893965.1 Acutalibacteraceae bacterium | reverse complement strand
AACAAAAAGCGGCGATTGTCCGCTTCTCATCGGCGGCGGTGCCGGTGTTCCGCCGATGTTTTTGCTTTGCAAAGACCTTGTTGCCGCAGGAAAAACCGTCAGCGTGATTCTTGGCTTTAACAAAAAGGAAGAAGTTTTCTATAAAGAAGAGTTTGAAAAGCTCGGCGCCAAGGTTTTCATCGCAACGGCAGACGGCAGCATGGGAACCAAAGGCTTTGTGACAGATGCGCTCGGCCTTGTCGGCTCTTACAGCTATTTTTATTGCTGCGGCCCCGAACCGATGCTTAAAGCGGTTTATCACAGCACCGAAACGAGCGGACAGTTCAGCTTTGAAGAAAGAATGGGCTGCGGCTTCGGCGCCTGCATGGGCTGCTCATGCAAAACAAAATACGGCAACAAACGAATCTGCAAAGACGGCCCCGTGCTTGAAAAGGAGGAGATCATATGGTAAACACAAAGGTTTCTCTTTGCGGCATCGAGCTTGACAATCCCGTGATTCCTGCTTCGGGCACATTCGGCTTCGGCTATGAATTTGCGGAAATTTATGACATCAATGTTCTGGGAACGTTTTCGTTCAAGGGTACAACAAAAGAGCCGCGCTTCGGCAATCCGACGCCGAGAATTGCAGAATGTGAAAGCGGAATGATCAATTCCGTCGGTTTGCAAAATCCGGGCGTGGAAAAGGTCATAAACGAAGAACTGCCGAAGCTTTCAAAATGCTTTGGCAAAAAAGTCATGGCAAACATCAGCGGCTTTTCGGTTGACGATTATGTTTATTGCTGTGAAAAAATTGATCAATGCGAGCAGGTCGGCTGGCTTGAGGTCAACATCAGCTGTCCGAATGTTCACGGCGGCGGAATGAGCTTCGGCGTTGACCCGAAATCCGCTTTTGAAGTGACAAAGGCTGTCAAAGCCGTCACAACCAAGCCGGTGCTGATCAAGCTTTCGCCGAACGTTACGGATATTACGCAAATTGCCTGCGCCTGCGAAGAAGCAGGAGCAGACGGAATTTCGCTTATTAACACGCTGTTGGGCATGAGAATTGACCTGAAAACCAAAAGACCGGTGGTTGCCAACAAAATGGGCGGCTTTTCGGGCAGCGCCATTTTCCCGGTCGCGTTGCGAATGGTCTATCAGGTCTATGACGCGGTGAAAATTCCCATTGTCGGCATGGGCGGCGTTGACAGCGCAGAAGATGTGATTGAAATGATGCTTGCCGGTGCCACGGCGGTTGAGGTCGGCGCGGTAAACCTGATTGACCCGTTTGCAAGCAAAAAGATTATTGAAAATTTGCCGACCGCAATGGAAAAATACGGCATAAAAGATTTAAACGAAATTATAGGAGGCGCACACTGATGGGTAAAGATGTAATCATCGCCTGCGATTTTGCAGGCAAAGAGGAATGTCTGTCGTTCCTTGACAAGTTCAAAGAAGAAAAGCCTTATGTAAAAATCGGCATGGAGCTTTTTTATTCGGCAGGCCCCGAAATCGTTCGTGAAATTAAAAAAAGAGGGCACAAAATCTTTCTTGATTTAAAGCTTCACGATATTCCGAACACGGTTAAAAAATCAATGGCAGTGCTTTCAAAGCTTGATGTTGATATGTGCAATCTTCATGCAGGCGGAACAAAAGCAATGATGGAAGCCGCACTTGAAGGGCTGACAAGACCCGACGGAACAAGACCGCTTCTCATTGCCGTAACACAGCTGACTTCCACAAGCGAAGAAAGAATGAAAAGTGATCTGCTGATTGAAAAACCGATTGACGAAGTGGTGATGCACTATGCAAAATGCGCCGAAGAAGCCGGCCTTGACGGTGTTGTCTGCTCGCCGCTTGAAAGCGGAAAGGTTCATTCGGTTTGCGGCAAAGAGTTTCTGACCGTAACGCCGGGCGTGCGCTTTGCAGACGGTGAAACGGCAGATCAGGTCAGAGTGACAACACCTGCCAAGGCAAAAGAACTCGGCTCGGATTATATCGTTGTGGGAAGACCGATTACTCAGGCAGATGACCCCGTAGCTGCATACAGACGCTGTGTCAGCGAATTTGTGGGATAAGAAAAGAAAAAAGAAAGGAAGATTGATTTATGACAGACACACAAAAACAAATTGCAGAAGCTTTGCTTGAAATTCAGGCGGTTTTCTTCCGTCCGCAGGAGCCGTTTACCTGGGCAAGCGGCATCAAAAGCCCTGTTTATTGCGACAACAGGCTCATTCTCACCGCACCGGAAAAAAGAACGCTGGTTGAAACAAAAATTGCCGAAACCGTCAAAGCGGAATATCCCGACTGCGAAGTGCTGATGGGTACTTCAACCGCCGGCATTGCGCACGCCGCCATTGCCGCCGAAATTCTCGGTCTTCCGATGGGCTATGTCCGTTCGGGCGCAAAAGACCACGGCAGACAAAATCAGATTGAAGGAAAGCTTGAAAAAGGACAGAAAGTGGTTGTTGTTGAAGATCTCATTTCAAC
>JBJFHW010000216.1:0-2478 GCA_051893965.1 Acutalibacteraceae bacterium | reverse complement strand
CATTCATTATTTATTAAAATACCGACTAATTTTACCAAGTTAATATGAATATAGTGTAAACAAACTCTTTTGAACAATTAAAAAGCAAATTGTTGAATAAGCGCAAGAATCAGCATATGCAGCGGATAAAAAACATAAAACACCCATTTGCTGAAAGCATATTTTCCTTTTTGTCCGTTATAGGAAAGCAAAAGCGGAATTGAGAGGAAAGTTCCGAGCGTGAAAAGGGAAGACAGAAGCGAGTGGGTAAAGCCGTTTGCGGCACAGATATTGTTGATAAATGTCATGAAAAAATAAAGCAGGTTCACCGCAGAAAACCACAGGAATTTCTTTTTTTCGTCGTCTCTGAATTTATAGAAAATCACGCACCACAAAACGGCGTAAACATACCAGTCGCATTTGAGCGTTGCCAGGCACAAAAGCGCAATCACAACCGTGCGAAGCGCACCGTTTTGAATTTTTGCTTCGGCATGAACCGCCATCAGACCGAAAAACAGCGTAAAAAGCATGTTAAAAGAAAGCGTGAAAAATTCGCCGTGTATATACCACCACGGAAATTGAGAAATCACGGCAAAAATCAGAAGCCTTGAAGCATAGCGCCTGAGATTTCTTGTGTAATGATAGCCCTCTGCAATGAAAAAGCACATAATGGGCGCAGTGATGCGCCCAAAGATATGGAAAATCTGTGCTTCAGGGGATGAAAATTCAAGAAAATACCATGCGATATGGTCAAGAAGCATGGCAAAAATGGCGATATACCGTATCGCGTCTCTGTCTAAAACTTTTTTCATCAGGTTTCACCGAGTTGTTTGTGATATTTTATCAGGTTGATGAGAAAGCCGAAAATCAGCCAAAGCAAAATCAACGGCAGGAAAAGCACAACGCCGAAAACCGCGCCTGCAATGATGCCTTTTCCTTTTTTGCTTTTTTTGATGACCGTTTCGTTTTTGATGGTTTCAATTTTCGGTGCATTTCCGTTTTCGTCAAAAAGCGTCAGAACGGCGTCGCCGTCGGGGATACCGCTGTTATAAAGAAGCGATTCAACGAGAGCGCTTACGCTTTCGGCGTTTTTGATAAGCTTATGGAGTTTGATGCCCAGTGCGTCAAGAACGCTGTCGAGCACGGAGCAAACGCCCATTGTAATTTTATAATAAGCGGTGTCGGGATAATAGGGGCTGTCGCCGCCGTAAAGGTTCATCACAAGCGAAATGATAAAGTCAATGACCTTTTCGTCCTTGATTGCTTCATAGTCGCTTTTTTTCAGCCCGGATTCTTTTTTGCCGATTTTTGCCGCCACCGAAATTTTAAGCGAGGCAAGAAGCTTTGCAAACGGCTTAATCAGCCAGCCGATTTTATAAATCAGCTTCGGTTTGACGCTGAAAGCCGTTACCATTCTGGCAAGCTTTTCGGTGTCGTGCCCTGCGGCAAGAACAATGTCTTTAATCATGCCGAAAAACTTGTTGGCAAGGTGTTCTTCAAGCGTGCCGCTCATATCGAAATCGGGCGTTTCGGTAATTTTCACCGCTTTGACATCAATTTTACCCTTTGCCGGGTCAAGCAGAAGCTTTCGATACGTTCCGGGATAGCCGACAGGCGAAGCGGTTGTGATGTCATAAAAAATATTGCCCTTTTCGGAATAGATATAGGAAATATCCTGAATGTGCGTGTGCCCCGTCAGAATGAAATTCACGCCTAAGTCTGCAAGCTGATTTCGTCTTTTTTCGTGGCCGCCCATCATGTCGTTCTTGCCGATAATGCTGTAAAACGGTGAGGGAGAAATCATCGGGTGATGCGTCATGGCAACAACAAACTGACCGTTTTCGTGCGCTTCTTTGATCTGCTGTTCAATCCAGGCGAACAGCTCATCGGAAAAGCCGCTGTGACCGTCGCCGTCCATGTCGTCGTTAAGCGCAAGAAGGCGGTAGCCGTCGGCAAGCAGTGCGCTGTATGACATGCTCTGGCGGTGAACGGAAATCGCTTCGTTCGGGCCGAAATCCTGATACATATCAAAAAGCGTGTCGCGCGGGTGCGTTTTGATGCGGATTTTGCCCGTTTCGGTGTAAGCGTCGGTTTCGTCGCCGTCGCGGTAATCGTGCGTTGCGGTAATCATATAGACCTTTTTGCCGCTGTCTTTGATTTTTCCCAGCATTTTCAGCGCGCCGACATGGCTGTCGGGTTCGCCGTTGTTGGTTAAATCGCCCGAAACAAGAACAATCTGACATTCTTCGTCTTTGATCAGCTGATTGGCAAGCGCGTCAAGAATTTCTTCGTTGTGGAGCAGATCAAAGGTGCTTTTGCCGTTGGCTTTTTCAAATTCGGGGCCAACGGTGCCGACTGATTTTGCATAAAAATGAATGTCGGAAATAACATGAATCGCCAAGGGTGCAATATTTTTATCCATATCGGTTACCGTTTTGTGCAGATTTTGCACAGCCTTTCTTTTTATATTACGCTTTTTTTATAATTTCAAGCTTGTGA
>JBJFHW010000215.1:0-11813 GCA_051893965.1 Acutalibacteraceae bacterium | reverse complement strand
ACCCATGTCAGCGCCTATATGCTCAAGCTTGAAGAGGGAACGCCGCTTTATAAAAACAGAAGCAAGCTGCATTTTCCCGATGAAGACGCAGTTTGTGATTTTTATTTGCAGACGGTTAAAAAGCTGGAGAAAGCCGGCTTTTATCAATATGAAATTTCAAATTTTGCAAAGCCGGGTTATGAAAGCCGCCACAACACCAATTATTGGCTTGACGGAGAATATCTCGGAATCGGGCCGTCTGCTCATTCGTTCATCGGCGGCAAAAGATTCTTTTACGAAAGGGATTTTTCTGCCTTTTTAAGCGGCTGTGCGGTAACACCGGACGGTGACGGCGGCGATTATGAGGAATATGTGATGCTCAGGCTCAGACTCGCAAAGGGTATAAACGCCGAGGAATATGAAAAGCGGTTCGGCAGAAAAATTCCCGAAGGCGTATGGGAAAAAGCGCGGCAGTTTGAAAAAAGCGGTCACATGAAAGTTGCAGAAAACAGTATAAGCCTGACGGCTAAAGGCTTTCTTCTGTCAAATTATATCATTGAAGAAATTATTGAACAACTGCGCACTTCTATACTGAATTGAAAGGATTTTGCCGTTATGTCAAAAGGGAAAGTTCAAATTACGCTCATTGACCGAAAAGGTAGCAAGCCTTGCCACCGCGGGCACAAAATCGGTGACAGCTTTGATTTTGACACGCAAAGAGGCTGCATTTGTCCAATGGTTATGCATGTCGGATTTCCGTATATTGACATTTTGCGCTACGGCGGAAGCATACCGGGGCAAGAAGCGGGAACGGCGTTTTTTTCGTGTCCCGATGCCGACACGCTGAACATCTGGAAAGTGGAGCTGAAAAAGGAAGACTGAGCTTTTTTAAGCTAACTGCAAAATTATGTGATAATAAAAAATGAAACGGTCGCCCATGGGGCAATGCTACGGTTTTATGCGCTTGTAGCGTCGCCTTATGGGCGGCTTGGTTTAGCGGCAAGCTCCGCTTGCATGCTCACGCGGGGCAGAAAGCAGTATTCTTTACAATTACGCCGCGACGGAAACTAAGTGTAAAAGGAGAAAAGTTTTTGCCAAGCTTTTTTCAAAAAGCTTGTAGGGTCAAGGGGCGAAGCCCCTGTCGCCGTCCGCAGACGGCGAAATCCTGATGCTTTCAAAAAGCGCAGGAAGGTAGGATAAACAGTCCGGTGGACTGTTTATCCGTAGGAAACCCTCGCCGGGGGTTTCCTGATTGACGGCAAGAGCCGTCAATCGGACATCGTACGCCGGAGTTACGCGGCAGGCACCGCCCGCATGCTCACGCGAGGCAGAAAGTTATAAACTACACAATTCCACCGCGGCAGATAATACCTGCTGATGTTACGCGGGGATAAATCAAATAATTTTCACTTACAACCCGAGCAAGAATAAAGTTGTAATTCTTTACTTTTGCGCTCATGCCGCGCGGGCACTTACTTTCTTTCAGGCACGAAAGAAAGTAAGCAAAGAAGCGCTTTAGCGTACGCGCTTTCTCAGCCGAATTTTTGCCTGTGGCAAAAATTACGGGTCGAAAACGCTAAAATGAATTTGTTCTAAAGGCAGTGTTCAAAAGGGTCAGGCACTGTCATACAAATTGGGAAGCGTCTAAGGGTTTTCTTTACTATGTTAAGAAAGGTCAGTTTTTTCCTTTCATAGTGCCTGACGATATAACAGTCAGCTTGATGTTTTCAGATAGTTGCAGATTAATTTTTGTGCCTTGCGGTCAGTGGGTTCAGGAAACAACCTCGGCGGCGCCCCGACAAAACCTGCGGTTTTGTTCTTGAAACTGCAGAGCAGTTTCAAGTGTGCGGCTGCGCCGCACGGGCGCCGGTGGCAGATTGTTATCTTTCGGCACCGACTTACCCGCCGGCACAAACGAAAAGCCCCCTTCCCCGCGTGGGCATTATTGTCATATCCGATAACTTTTTTATCACGCGTAAGTCCTGCAGATGATATCCGATTTTTTTAAAAAAAATTTTTCCAATACCATTGAGTAAACCGATGATTTGAGGTATAATAATATACCAATAATTATATTGGGTTAAAATGACTGCTTGGCACTGAAACTTCAAAAAGATTTTTCATAAAGCAGTCATTAAAATATACTACTTTTGAATTTTTTTCTTCCGAAAGGAGTAATATAATGTTATTTTCACAGGATATAGGAATTGATCTGGGAACCGCAAACACCCTTGTTTTCGTCAAGGGAAAAGGTATTGTTATCCGCGAACCGTCAGTCGTTGCCATCAATGTTGCTTCAAGACCGGCAAAGGTTGTTGCCGTCGGCACCGAAGCGAAAGAAATGATCGGCAGAACGCCCGGCTCCATCACCGCAATGAGACCGCTGAAAGACGGTGTTATTGCCGACTTTGATATTACGGCGGAAATGCTCAAAAAATTCATTCAAAAGGGACTTAACGGCTCTTTCTTTGCAAAAGCAAGAGTGGTTATTTGTATTCCCTCCGGTGTTACCGAGGTTGAACGCAGAAATGTTCATGATGTTGCGATTGAAGCCGGCGCAAAATATGTCAGCCTTATTGAAGAACCCATGGCGGCCGCAATCGGCGCAGGTCTTCCTGTCGGCGAAGCAATCGGTAGTATGGTTGTCGATATCGGCGGCGGTACCTCCGAGGTCGCCGTTATTTCACTGGGTGATATTGTGACCTCGCGCTCCGTCCGTGTTGCGGGCGATACGCTTGACAGCACCATTGTTCAGTATGTTAAAAAGAAATATAATCTTCTCATCGGCGACCGCACGGCGGAGGATATCAAAATCAAAATCGGCTCGGCAACCAAATATGAGGGCGAGGGAAAAATGGAAGTCAAGGGCAGAAATCTGATCGACGGACTTCCGAAAAATATTGTCGTTACGGCCGAAGAAATCAGAGAAGCACTTTCAGATCCCGTCAATCAGATTCTTGAAACCGTCCGTGCCACACTTGAAAAAACACCGCCCGAACTTTCTGCCGATATTATTGACCAGGGCATTATGCTCACGGGCGGCGGCGCTCTTTTGCGCGGACTGGACGAGCTGATCAGAAAAGAAACCGGAATGCCCGTTAATATTGCGGACAATCCCCTTGACTGCGTTGTTGACGGAACGGGGATTTATCTGGAATCCGATGTTCTCGGCTCGGTCGGAAAAAGATTTTAAGTTCATCTTCATCATACTGTTTATACTCGAAAACGAAAAAGTAAAAATGCGGCACTTTGCGCCGTGTGAATTTTGCGTGAAAATGAAATGAAAGGAAGCGGTACGGACACAAAAGAGTATTCCTCTCTTTGTGCAGTGTTCTGTATCGCATGGCGACGATAAATGCGACAGTTTTTTAAAAGCGTGCAGTTTCGTGTTTTCGTGTTTGTCATTTGTGCTTTGCTTGTCGGAACGGTGATTGCGGTTGCCACAGACGATTCCGTTTCTCCGGCTTCAACCGTCATCGGAACAATTTTCAGCCCTGTTCAGAAGCTGACGGGAAAAATTGCCGAAAAGTTCAGCTGGCTTTCCGCCTCTTTTGAGTCGGCAGGCTCCTATAAAGCCGAAAACGACAGACTGAAAGAACAAATTGCCGAATATGAAAATCAGCTTGCCGATTATAACGAAATCAAGCATAAAATCAAATCCTATGAACAAATGCTTGATGTGAAAGAAGAAAATCTCGATTTTGAGCTTGAAAACGCAAACATTATCGGAACGGACAACGCAGACATTTTTTCCAGCCTTATCATCGATAAAGGTTCGTCCGACGGTGTTGCGGTCGGAGATCCCGTGGTTAGCGGTAACTATCTTGTCGGAACCATCAAAAAGGTCAATGAAACTTACAGCATTGTGACAACCATTCTCAATCCGTCGCTGAATGTAAGCGCCGTTGAAAGCAACACAAGAGAAAGCTCCTATGTTACGACCACAACCGAACAGTCGCAAAACGGAAAATGCATTTTTGCAGGCCTTGAAAGAACCACAGCCGTTTCTCCCGGCGCAATTGTGCTGACCTCGGGAATCGGCGGAATTTATCCGAAAGGTCTGATTATCGGTACGGTTTCCAGAGTGCTGGAAAGCGACTATGACTATTCTTCCTATGCGGTCATCACGCCCGGCGCAGACATTGAAAATCTGGAAGATGTGTTTGTCATCACGGCATTTAAAGGGCAGGGAATTGAAAAAATCGCAGATGAATAAGAAATTCAGTTAAAACGCAAGAAGGTGAAACGGTGAAATTTGCAAACAACAAGCTGCTTTATATCAGACGCGCACTTTTTGTGCTGCTTATCATCATAACGGCTGTTTTTCAGAATGCAAAGGGCGCTGTGCCTTCAATTGCTTCTGTTTACGCCGTTTTGCTTGTTCCCTTAACCGTTTGCATTGCGATGCACGAAAAAAGTTTAAGCGCAATGCTTTTCGGCGCATTCGGCGGCATTATGCTGGATATGTTCAGCAGCGCCACAGACGGATTTTTTGCCGTAACGCTGACGGTGATTGCTTTTGTCTGCTCACTGCTTGTAACCTTTGAAATGAGAAACAACATTTTAACGGCTCTTCTGATGAGCTTTTGCAGCAGCTTTTTGTGCACTTTCTTTTATTGGCTGTTTTTCTTCCTTAGCAAACACTATGACATGGCGGCTTATGTTTATTTCCGGTATTATTTCACTTCGGCGCTATATACAACCGTGTTTGTGTTTATTTATTATTATCTTGTCAGGTGGATCTGCTCAATTACCACACCCGAGAGAAAAAGAGTGAACTATTAAGGCTTTTTTGATGATACTGATTTTGAATTCGGAGCAACAGCTTTATGAAAAATACCAAAGTTAAAAAAAGAACAAAAATCATCATTGTGCTGATTTCGGTTGTTTTTTTCGCTTTTCTTGTGCATCTTTTTGATGTTCAGGTTTTTCAAAGCGAAGAACAGAAAGATGCCGCGGTCACAACTGTTGATGTGACCGTCAGCGCAACAAGAGGAGAGATTTATGACTGCAACGGCTATCCGCTTGCCACCAACAAGCAGGTAAATTCCATTGTGATTGATTACCTGACTTTTCCGCCCGGAAGCGATGCACAGGCAAGAAACAAGGTCATTGACTCTCTGATTACGCTTTTCAAAAAGAATAGTCTTGAATGGAACGATAATCTTCCGATCAGGGTGAAAAACGGAAAACTTGTTTTTGATGAAGATCAGGAAAACGAAATTGCCTATCTCAAATCCTCTGCTTTTCTTGATCTGAACTATTACGCGAGCATTGATAACTGCTTTGATGCGCTTGTTGAAAGATATTCTCTTCAGGATTATTCTCTGAGTAAGGCGCGTGATATTGCTTCGGTTTATTATTCCATGAGGAAAAACGGCTTCAACTCCTCAACACCCTATGTTTTTGCTTCCGATGTTTCGCAGGATGTGGTAAATGTCATTAAGGAACAAAGCAATACATATGTCGGCGTTGATGTGCAAGTGCGTTCAAAAAGAGTTTATACGGACGGTACCATCGCACCGCATATCATCGGAATTGTCGGCTCCATCAGTCAGGAGGAATATGAGGAAAAAAAAGATGACGGCTATACGATGAACGATGTCATCGGAAAAAGCGGCCTTGAATATACCCTTGAAGAATACCTCAGAGGAACGCCGGGAATTAAAAGAATTACCATTGATTCTTCGGGCAACAGAACCGAAACCTTCATTCAGGAACCGGTGGACGGAAACAGCGTTGTTCTGACCATTGACAGAAACATTCAGAAAGTTGCGCAGGACGCGCTGGAAGAGCTGATTTTAACGCAGCAACAAACCAACAGTGCGGTAAAAGCAGGCTCGGTTGTGGTTATGAACACCAAAAACAACGCCATTCTTGCCTGCGCAAGCTATCCGACCTATGACCTTTCAACCTATGATGAAAATTATAAGCAGTTGAGCGAGGATACGACCAAACCGCTTTGGAACAGAGCGCTCAGAAGTGTCTATACGCCGGGCTCAACCATCAAGCCGTGCGTTGCCATGGCAGGCCTTGAAGAGGGAATTATTGATTCAAGCACAACTGTTTATTGCAGCGGAATTTATACGCATTATCAGGACTATCAGCCCGGCTGTACGGGTACGCACGGAAGCCAGAATGTTGTCAGTGCGCTTTTTAACAGCTGCAACATCTTTTTCTATGAAACTTCAAGACTTCTCGGCATTGAAAAGCTAAACGATTATTTCACCATGTTCGGCCTCGGCGAAAAAACCGGCGTTGAAATTACGGAAAACGAGGGCACGGTTGACAGCGTTGAACACCGAACCGCAAAGGGCGAACTCTGGACGCCGGGACTGACCATTCAGGCGGGCATCGGACACGGTGACAACCAGTTCACACCGGTTCAGCTTTGTTCTTATGTTTCAACCATTGCAAACCGGGGAATACGCTATAAGGCGCATTTTATCAAATCCATCAAAACGGCTGATTATTCTCAGACCGTTGCTCAGGAGGAAACCCAGATTTTGTCTCAGGCAAAATTCAAGGAAAAAAACTGGGACCTTGTGCACAAAGGTATGCTCCTTGTCGGTACGGAAAGTTATGCGGATTTTTCAAAAGTGCCGGTCACGGTTGCGGCAAAAACGGGAACCACAACCGTTAAGAAAAAGGTTGTCGGCAAAAATGACGAAATCAACAACGGCTTTCTGATTACCTTTGCGCCTTATGAAGATCCGGAAATTGCAATTTCCGTTGTTGTTGAGGGCGCTTCCAGCGGTGGCTCGACCGCACCGATTGCATCGGCCGTTATGGAATATTATTTTGCACAAAACGAAAAGACCGAAACGGTTCAGCAGGAAAACACGCTGATTGATTAAAATTCAAGAGAGGGAGAGCAATTTGGCAGAAAAAATTGTGATTGCCTCGGGCAAGGGCGGCGTCGGAAAATCATCGGTCTGCACAGCGCTTGCAAGGGCGATGAGCGAAAGGAACAAAAATGTTCTGATTGTTGATTGCGACAAAATGCGCAGCATTGATCTGCTGCTCGGTACGGGCGAGAATATCGTTTATGACTGGGCAGATGTGATTCTCGGTCGGTGCAGTGCCGAAGAAGCGATCTATCGGGAAAAAGGCGTCAGCATGATGACCTGCCCGAAAGATTACAGCGCCGCCACAATCGGCAACATGAAAGCGCTTGTGAAAGAGCTTGACGGTATGTTTGATTATATATTTTTTGATTCTCCCGCCGGGGTGGAGCTTGGCTTTATTCTTGCGTGCAGCGTCTGCACAAGGGGACTGATTGTTTCGCTTCCCGACCCGATCAGCACAAGAAGCGCCTGCTTTGCGGCAGAAGAGATGAAAAAATACGGTGTTTGCGATGTCCGGCTGATTATCAACCGCATGGCAAAGCTGGACTGCTTTTTCGGTAAAATTCTCGGCGTTGACAGCGTGATCGACAGCACGGAGGTTCAGCTGATCGGAATTGTTCCCGAAGATAAAAAAATCCGCCATGCGGCAATGGGCGGCGAAATTTATGAAAAAGGCAACGCTTCCTATAAGGCGTTTTCCAACATTGCGGCAAGGCTTGAGGGTGAAAACCGGAAGCTGAACGGATTTTAAAACGCGGTCATAATAATTTTTAAGAATTTCTACATTTTTTTACAAAATACTTGAATTCTCTGTTCATTTTTGGTATGATTTTATATAAGGGAAGCAGACGAATTTTTTGAGTTTGCTTTTTGAAGAGATAACGCTACAGCGCGTCGGATATTCCATGGCGAACGGTTTTGTCTGTTCTTTAACGGTATAAGCAGAAACATCTTTTGAAATATCCGGCTCAGAAAGGGAAAAGAAATGAACATTGCACTTATTGCTCACGACGCAAAAAAAGAATTAATGACGCAGTTTTGCATTGCTTATTGCGGAACATTAAGTAAACATAAAATATGTGCAACGGGAACAACTGGCAAAATGGTCAGCGAAGCAACGGGACTTGAAATCACAAAGTTCCTTGCCGGCTATCAGGGCGGCGAAGAGCAGATTGCTTCAAGAATTGCATGCAACGAAATTGATTTGCTCTTGTTTTTCAGAGATCCGCTCAACGCAAGACCCGACGAACCGAACGAAGCAAACCTTATGCGTCTTTGCGACGTGCATAACATTCCTGTTGCAACAAACATCGCAACGGCCGAAGCGCTCATTCATTCGCTTGAAAACGGCGATCTTGACTGGCGTGATATTGTAAATCCGAAAAACTGAAAAATATAAGGCAAAGCAAGCTACTTGAGCTTTTGAGCTTGTTTATGTTATTTTGCCTGATTAAAGAGTTTTGAACGGAGTGCTTTTTTAACTGACATGCGGCGTCGTTTAATCCCTTTTCTTCTTAATGGGGTGCGGCGCTTTTTATATGCTTTTTAATTAAAGGAGGAAGCTATGGCTCTTATTACAAAATCCATTAAGGGAACGCAGGACGTTTTGCCTGCACAAAGCTATAAAAATCAATTTATCGAGCAAACGGCGCTTGAAATTGCCGGAAACTACGGCTTTCATGAAATCCGTCTTCCTGTTTTTGAACACACCGAGCTTTTTGAACGCGGCGTCGGCGACACCACCGATGTTGTTCAAAAAGAAATGTACACTTTCAAAGACAAGGGCGACCGCTCCATCACGCTGCGCCCCGAGGGTACGGCCGGCGTTGTCCGTTCTTTCCTTGAACACGGACTGTATAACGAGCCGATGCCGCAGAAAATCTGCTATCTGATTTCCTGCTACCGCTATGAAAAGCCGCAGGCAGGCAGACTTCGTGAATTCCATCAATTCGGCGTTGAATGTCTGGGAACAGCTTCTCCTGCCGCCGACGCCGAGGTCATTTCGCTTGCTAACGATATTTTTGAATTTCTCGGAATCAAAGGGCTGAAGCTTGAAATCAACTCCATCGGCTGTCCGACCTGCCGCAAGGAATATCATAAGGCTTTGCACGATTATTTCAGCGCACATGTCGATGAGCTTTGCGAAACCTGCAAAGGCAGATTGGAACGCAACCCGATGCGAATCCTCGACTGCAAAAGCCCCGTTTGTTCGGCAATTGCTCAGGACGCACCTAAAGTGATTGACTATCTTTGCGATGACTGCCGCGAGCATTTTGAAAAGGTGCAGAGCCTTCTGAAGGCGATGAATATCAAATTTGAAGTCAATCCGAGCATTGTTCGCGGCCTTGACTATTACACAAGAACCGTTTTTGAATTTGTTTCAACGGACATCGGCGCACAGGGTACGGTTTGCGGCGGCGGTCGCTATGACGGACTTGTTGAAGAAATCGGCGGCCCGTACACTCCGGCTCTCGGTTTTGCAATGGGTCTTGAAAGACTGCTGCTTCTGATGGAAAATCAGAAACTGCCTTTCCCGGAAAGCGAAAAATGTAATCTTTATATCGCTTCCATGGGCGACGCCGCGCTTCAGAAGGCGGCTGAAATTGTCAGCACTTTAAGGCGCGAGGGCATTTTCGCTCAGTTTGATACCGTCGGACGCTCCGTGAAAGCGCAGATGAAATATGCCAATAAAATCGGCGCAAAGTTCACCGTTGTTCTCGGCGACAGCGAGCTTGAAAGCGGAGTAGTTAAGCTGAAAAACATGGAAACCTCAGAAGAAAGCGAAATCAAGCTTGATGAATTTGAAAGCGATTTCATGCGTATTTCAATCAGCGACAGTCTCAAAGAGTTTGAAGATATGGGACTCGGCTCGGATATTGATATTGACTCAATTTTAAAGGGAAATTTGTTTTAAGAGGAGAGATGTCAGAATGGACACAATGAACGGACTGAAAAGAACGGACTATTGCGGCACATTAACCGCTAAAGACATCGGAAGAACCGTTACGGTCTGCGGCTGGGTACAGAAGCAGCGTGACCTCGGCGCACTGATTTTTGTTGATTTGCGCGACAGAACAGGCATTGTTCAGCTTGCTTTCGGCGACAGCACCGAAAAGAGTATTTTTGACAAGGCTTTTTCGGTCAGAAGCGAATATGTATTGATGGCGCAGGGCGTTGTTCGTGAGCGTTCTTCAAAGAATATGGAAATTCCGACAGGCGAAATTGAAATTGAAGTGGGCGACCTGCGTGTTCTCGGCGAAAGTGAAACCCCGCCGTTTGACATCATCGAAAACTGCCCGACAAGCGAGCTTACAAGACTGAAATACCGCTATCTTGACCTTCGCCGCCCGGATTTGCAAAAAAACATTATCATGAGACATAAAATCGCCAAAATCACGCGCGATTATTTTGACGATAACGGCTTTATCGAAATTGAAACACCGATGCTGATTAAATCCACACCGGAGGGAGCAAGGGACTTTATTGTTCCCAGCCGTATTCATAAGGGCAGCTTTTATGCACTTCCGCAGTCTCCGCAGCTTTATAAGCAGCTTTCCATGGTTGCGGGCTTTGACCGCTATATGCAGATTGCGCGCTGCTTCCGCGATGAGGACCTGCGTGCAGACCGTCAGCCTGAATTTACGCAGATTGACGTGGAAATGAGCTTTGTCAATCAGCAGGATATTATGGAAATGATTGAAGGCTTTGTCAAAAAGCTGTTCAAGGAAGCAATCGGTGTTGATGTCAGTCTGCCGCTTCAGAGACTGACCTATAAAGAAGCCATGGAGCGTTACGGCTCCGACAAGCCCGACACCCGCTATGCAATGGAAATTTTCGACCTTGCCGATGAAGTGAAAAACTGCGGCTTCGGCGTTTTCACCGGCGCCCTTTCAAGCGGTGGCAGAGTATGCGGCATTACGGCAAAAAATGCTTATTCTGTTCTTACAAGAAAAGAAATCGACAAGCTTGTTGAATTTGTAAAAGGCATCGGTGCAAAGGGTATCGCCTGGGTAAGACTTGCAGAAGACGGCAGCATTGCTTCTTCGTTTGCCAAGTTTATGACCGAGGACGAAATGAATGCCATCATTGCAAAGGCAAACGCAAAGCCCGGCGATGTTATTCTTATCATTGCCGACAAGGAATCGGTTACACTTCCGGTTCTCGGCGCACTTCGACAAAATATTGCCAAAAAGCTTGATATAATACCGAAAGATCAGTTCAATCTTCTCTGGATTGTTGAATTCCCGTTCTTTGACTGGGACGAGGAACTCGGCCAGTTTGTTGCCATGCATCATCCGTTCACGGCACCGCTTGAAGAGTGCCTGCCTTATCTGGAAAGTGACAAGGCCAATGTGCGCGCTTCGTCTTATGACCTTGTGCTCAACGGAATTGAACTGGCGAGCGGCTCAATCCGTATCACCGATCCCGTTCTTCAAAAAAGAATTTTTACGCTTCTCGGCTTGAGCGACGAAGAAGCCTATGAAAAATTCGGCTATCTTACGGATGCTTTCCGCTTCGGAGCACCGCCTCACGGAGGAATCGGAATCGGACTTGACAGGCTTTGTATGCAGATGCTCGGACTTGACAATCTTCGTGATGTTGTTGCTTATCCGAAAGTTCAGAATGCAAGCGAGCCGATGACGGAATGTCCGTCTGCCGTTGATGCTTCACAGCTTGCAGAGCTTGGAATTGAACTTGAAAAAGAGCAGAATTAAAGCATTTGCATCGGAATTTGAAAAACAGCGGCGCAGTAATAATTATTTAATAATTTATTTGAATATTTTGATTGACTTTGAAATCATTTCGTTGTATTATCTTAATATATGTAAACTCAAGGATTATATCTGATATTACCAATAAAGGAGGGCGGAACATTGAATTTAAAAAGAATTCTTGCCCTTATTGTTGCGCTTGCGATGTTAACGGTTGTTGCCGCAGTTCCTTTTTGCGCTTCGGCAGTAACTTTTGATGAAGAAAATTTGCAGA
>JBJFHW010000214.1:0-2505 GCA_051893965.1 Acutalibacteraceae bacterium | reverse complement strand
ATTTTCCTTTCCACGACACCGGCTGTGCCGTAAACAAAAAATTATACAGTTTAATAATATAATAAACCGGCGAAATAGTCAAGATTTTGTCACTTATGATATTTGGTTCCCGCTGAAATCTGCATGGCTCTGTATATCTGTTCAAGCAGCATCACGCGCGCAAGCTGATGCGGAAAAGTCATTTTGCTCATTGAAAGGCGGACATCGCTTTTTTCTTTGATTTTGTCGCTCAGACCGAACGAACCGCCGATGATAAAAACAATATGGTTGGCGCCCGAAACGGCCTCATTTTCAATTTTTTCGCTCAGCTGAACCGATGTCAGCTGTTTTCCCTCAATGCACAGGGTATAAACACGGGCATTTTCGGGTATTTTTGAAAGAATTCTTTTTGCTTCTTCATCAAGCGCATTTTTAATTTCTTTCTCCGACGGATTATCCGAAAGCTTTTCGGCGGCAAGCTCAATAACATTCATTTTGCAGCAAGCAGTCAGACGCTTTTTATATTCTTCGCAGGCATCACGCAAATATTTTTCTTTGAGTTTACCGATGCATATTATGGTTATACTAATCATCGCAAGCTTTTTTGCGCAAAGCGCTCTCCTTTAAAATCTCACAATATCCGCAAGGTTTTCTTTCGGACTGACTTCAAGCATATAGTCACGGTTGAGCACCGCTCCCGTTTCTCCGATTGCCGCAAAGCTGGTCTGATAAGCAAGGTCGGGAATGTTGTTTTGTTCGCTTAAATGGCCGAGAAACAATCTTGTGGTTCCCCGTTCAATCAGCTGTGACGCCGCTTCGGAGCAGGCAATATTTGAAAGATGTCCGACATCGGAAAGAATCCGTCGTTTGAGGTAATACGGATAAATTCCGTTTTCAAGCATACCCACATCGTGGTTTGATTCAAGCAAAACAAGGTCACAGCCGATGATATTGTTCATGATTTCGTTTGTCATATGCCCGATGTCGGTTGCAACAGCCGCCTTGCGTTCATCGGGAAATTCCACTGTAAAACCGCAGCTTTGGTTGCTGTCATGCGGAGTCAAAAAGCTTTTTATCAACAAATCGCCGATTTCGGTCTCCTCGCCGGGATTGATGACGAAAGAGGGAAATTTACCGTTTAAGACTTCGGCTTCTTCAAGGCCTTCCATTGTGCCTTTTGTTGCATAAACGGGAATGTGATAATTCGAGGCAAGCACACGAATTCCTTTTATGTGGTCACTGTGTTCATGCGTGACAAAAATTGCACAAATTGAAGACGGATCAATTTCCCTGTCGGAAAGCGCCTGCCTGATTCTTTTTGCGCTCACACCCGCATCAATCAGTATGCCTGTTTTTGCCGAACCGATAAAAGTGCAGTTTCCCGAACTTGAAGAAAAAAGTGAACAAAACCTTGCCAAAAATGATCATTCCTTTATGTTTTCATTTTAATGATTTTTATTAAAAAAGGTGCCTTGCCGTCAAGCGGCAAAAGACACCTGAAAAATTATTTTTAACCTGCCGCATCATTTTTTTCAACATCATCGTCTTCAAAATTTTTGCGGTAAATGTCTGCGCCTAAATTCTTAAGCTTTTCAACATAATCTTCATATCCTCTGTCAATATAGAGAATATCTTCAATTTCCGTAACGCCCCTTGCAATCAGTCCTGCAATAACCATTGCCGCGCCTGCACGAAGATCGTCTGCTCTGACCGGTGCGCCCGTGAGTTCTTTTACACCCTGGAAAACGGCGATTGTTCCGTCAACCTGAACATTTGCGCCCATTCTGACAAGCTGGTCAACATATTTAAAGCGGTTATCCCAAACACCCTCGGAAACAAGGCTTGTTCCGTCTGCAACCGAAAGCAGAACGCTCATTTGCGGCTGCATATCCGTCGGGAAGCCGGGATGAGGCATGGTTTTGATGTTGCATCTTTTGAACTTTCCGTTGGATTCAACCCGGATGCTGTCATCATATTCGGTAACTTTTACACCGCATTCAATCAGCTTTGCCGAAATGGATTCAAGATGCTTCGGAATCACATTTTTAACAAGCACATCGCCGCCTGTTGCGGCTGCGGCTACCATATACGTTCCGGCTTCAATCTGGTCGGGAATAATTGAATAAGAACAGCCGTGAAGACTTTTTACGCCATGGATTTTGATGACGTCCGTTCCTGCGCCTCTGACATCTGCGCCCATTGCATTCAGGAAGTTTGCAAGGTCAACGATGTGCGGCTCTTTTGCGGCGTTTTCAATGATGGTCAATCCCCTTGCTTTCACAGCGGCAAGCATAACATTGATGGTTGCGCCGACAGAAACCTTGTCCATATAAACGGCACTGCCCGTAAGGTTGTCCGCATAAGCATTAATCATTGCGTTTTCAACCGTTGCGGTTGCACCGAGAAGTTCAAAGCCCTTGATATGAAGATCAATCGGTCTGACGCCAAAATTACAGCCGCCCGGAAGCGCAACTTTGGCCCTGCAGAAACGACCCAGAAGTGCACCGATAAGGTAATAGGAAGCAC
>JBJFHW010000213.1:0-11902 GCA_051893965.1 Acutalibacteraceae bacterium | reverse complement strand
AACCGCAGGTTTTGTCCGGGCGCCGCCCGGTAGAGTTCAGGAACCCACTTTCGTCACGGAATTGACCCTTGCTTATCAAAAACAAAAAATCGCAAGTCAGGAAAACATATAAAAATCAAAGAAAAACGAAGAAAACAAGAGCAAGTAAAATCTAAATTAAATTTCTTTGAAAAATGGCTTGACAACGCTTTTCGCTTGTGATACTATATGTGAGCATTAAATTTAAGTTTGGAGGAAATGATTATGTCAACTTATATGCCTAAAGCGGGCGACATCACCCGTAAGTGGTATGTTATTGACGCCGAAGGAAAAACCCTCGGTAAAGTTGCAGTAAAAGCCGCAGACCTTCTTCGCGGCAAGAACAAGCCCACATTCGCTCCTCATGCTGACTGCGGCGACCATGTTATCATCATCAACGCTGATAAGGTGGTTCTGACCGGCAAGAAGCTTGAGCAAAAGATTTATTATCATCACACCGGTTACATCGGTAACATGAAAAAGGTTAAATATGGAACCCTTATGAAAACCAAGCCCGAATTCGTTGTAACAAAGGCTGTTAAGGGTATGATTCCCGACACAACAATCGGCCGTCAGGCTTTGACAAGACTTCGCGTTTATGCAGGCGCAGAGCATTGCCATGCCGCTCAGAAGCCCGAAGCTGTTGAACTTTAATAGGAGGAGGAAAAAGATATGTACGAAACAACACCGTTTTTCTACGGCACAGGCCGCAGAAAGAAATCAATCGCAAGAGTTCGTGTTTATGCAGGCACAGGTAAAATCACCATCAACGACAGAGACATTGATGATTACTTCGGTCTTGAAACACTCAAACTCGTTGTTCGCCAGCCCCTCACTCTCACAGGCACAACCGAAAAGTTCGACATTGTTTGCCGCGTAACAGGCGGCGGCGTTTCCGGTCAGGCAGGCGCAATCCGCCACGGTCTTGCAAGAGCGCTTCTTCAGTATGACGAAGAACTTCGTCCCGCTCTCAAGAAAGCCGGCTTCCTCACTCGTGACCCGAGAATGAAAGAAAGAAAGAAATACGGTCTCAAAGGCGCTCGCCGTGCACCGCAGTTCTCCAAGAGATAACTTGTTCATTTTTCGCACCTGTCGCAATTTGCGGCGGGTGCTTTTCTTGTATTAAAACAAACAGCCGCTCGGAAAAAAGCGGCTGTAATTTTTTGGTATTACAACAATAACATTCAAACAATGTCGCAGGCGCATTTTACGCGCCTGTATTCGTTTTCCTTAATTGTAATATGAAACATACCAATATCCGATGAAATATCACGGAGAATCTCTTCGCTCGGCAACGATATGGCTATTCGGTTTGCCGATTCGTCTAAAGACATTTCACAATCAATGTCATTTTTATCCATATAGGCATAAATTCTGTCCATTTCATCAGTAAGCTGTTTTAAGGAGTAGTCAGCTTGTTTGTATAGGACTTCATCTGATGAAGCAACAGATATTGTTTTGTCTTGATCCGGTAAAACATAAACAATCAATTCATTGTTTTTGTTAATATACATTCCGCCGTAATCGCTTTTATCACCTGTTATGCCGTTTGCCGAAGTGCAGGGAATCGTAATTATGAGCAAAGAAACCAGTAACATAGAAACGATATGTTTAGTCTTCAAATGAATCATCTCCGAAAAGCATTGCTGAATTTTTATTTTTGCGCAATTATATTTTAGCATAAAAGATCGGAAAAATCAACTTGTTTTTATTTACTAAAATTCATTTTAACAATTAAAAACATCGTCCTAAACTCCCGAATTTGACAAAACAGCCGTTTTTGAGTATAATCAATAACCGTGTGCCGGATAACAGCGGAAAAATTAAAGAAAAAACTGTATCCTGTTAGTCGTTAATTGCCAAGAATATGTTTAAACAAAAGACGCATGGCGGCCGTATAATTTCATCGGTTGCCCAACCAACCGTCCGTTTTACGGACGAAAGTCAGGGAGATAAATATGTTTTTAGTAAGAATCAAACGCCCGAAAACCAAAGCACAGAAAAGGCACCGAATCATTGCTCTTGCCGTTTTGCTGACTTTGCTGCTTTCGGGAAGCACGGTTGCGGTTGTTGCCGCATCAAAAATGGTGAAAACAACGGTTGAATTCGACGGACAAAGCGTCACGGTAACCTCTTTTTCACAGGATCCTTATGAAATTGTCATGAAAGCCGGAGCGAAACTTAACAGCGGCGATGAGCTTGAACTTGAAAACTTTGACGCCGAGTCTGACGAAAATTCCATTTCCGTTGCAAGGGCTTATAATGTCACTGTCAAAGACGGAAATCAGGCGGCCGCCTCTGTCAGATGCTGCGGCACCGTTGCAGACGCGCTTGAAAAAGCGGATATTACGCTCAATGACAAAGACAAATTAAACTGCTCGGCAGATATGCAACTTTATGAAAACCTGAATATCGTTGTCAACCGTTCGTTCAAGGCGGTTGTGACGGCTGACGGAAAAAGCAAAACGTTCAGCATAACCGGCTGCAGCGTGGAAGAACTGCTGAAAAAAGCAGGGATTACTCTTTCAAAAAACGATATTGTCAATTACGGCTTGTCTGAGCCTGTCACCGCAGGAATGGAAGTCAAGGTCGAAAGAGTAAAATATAAGACCAAAAAGAAGATTATACCCCTTGATTTTTATGTTGAAAACCAAAACACCGATTCGCTTTATGTCGGTCAGACCAAAGTGGCAAGGCAGGGTGAAAAAGGCGAGCAGACGCTTTATTACAGCTGCAAATATGTTGACGGAAAGCTTGAGAAAAAAGAGCTTGTCATGACAGAAACCACCAAATCTCCGGTCAATAAGATTGTGCTTCACGGAACAAAAACGCTTCCGGCTTCGTCTGTCGGCGTAATCTCCCAACTTCAGCCGACAACGCCGGTTGAGCTTGATGCAAACGGCAGACCTGTCAAATATAAAAAGGTCATCGTCGGTCAGGCAACTGCTTATTCAAACGACGCCGTAACGGCAACCGGTCAGAGAACAATGCCCGGCAGAGTTGCGGTTAATCCGAAGCAGATTCCGTACGGAACAAAAATGTATATTGTTTCTTCCGACGGCAAATATGTTTACGGCTATTGCGAGGCGAGCGATACCGGCGGCTTTATATACAACTCAAAAACAGTTGTTGATTTATATTTCAATACGGAGTCTGAGTGTGTACGCTTCGGAAGAAGAAATGTTGAAATTTATATTCTTGAATGATTTCCGGCCCGCGCTTTGCGGGCTGTTTTTACGCTTGTTTTAAAAAAGGAAATTTGAAAACTGTACTTCGGCTGACATTTCACACAAAGTTTTGAACGTTATTTATTCTATGTATGAATACTTTGAAAATTTATTGTGCAAAATATACAATTCATAACAGCGGCTTTCTGCCAACTTTTACGAATAAATCTATTGCAAATTTCGACTGTTTTTGATAAAATCAGTATGTATTTTAATCCGATTGGCGGTGAAGATGATGGTTCTTCTTGAAGAGAGAATAAAAAAAGACGGAAAAGTTTTTCCCGGAGATATTCTCAAGGTGGATTCTTTTCTGAACCATCAGATGGATGTTGCCCTGCTTTCGGAAATCGGCAGGGAATTTAAAAGAATATATAATGACTGCGGTGTTAACAAAATCCTTACTATCGAAGCTTCCGGTATAGGAATAGCCTGTATAACGGCGCAGTTTTTTGATTGTCCGGTTCTTTTTGCGAAAAAGACAAAAACAAAAAATATCGCAAATGCTGTTTATAAAACACAGGTCAAATCTTATACGCACGGAACGACCTATGATGTGATTGTTTCCAAGGATTTTCTTTCAAAAGACGATAAGGTTCTCATCATTGATGATTTTCTTGCTGAGGGCAATGCGCTTCTGGGGCTTATCGACCTTTGCAGACAGGCGGGCGCCGAGGTCATCGGCTGCGGAATTGCCATTGAAAAGGGTTTTCAGCCCGGCTCAAGAAGAATCAGGGAAGCCGGCGTAAGAGTGGAATCTCTTGCGGTGATTGAAAGCATGGATAACGGCGAGGTTACGTTCAGAAGATAAGCGTTCAAATTTTCGTGCATTAATTTCGGAATTATGCCGGATAACGGCTGATTTAATATCATTATTTTAATGGAGGAAAAAAGCAATGAAAAAAATTATTGCAATCGTACTTGCTGCAGTTCTTTGCTTTGCTCTTGCTGCATGCGGCGGCAACGGCGGCGAAACAACAACAGCAGGTGACACAACCACCGAAGCTCAGAAACTCGACCTTAAAGTAGGTTTCATCTTCTTGCATGATGAAAACTCAACCTACGACAAGAACTTCATCGACGCTGCAAAGCAGGCTTGCGAAGCCCTTGGTGTTGAATATGAATTCAAGACCAACATTCCCGAAAGCAACGACTGCTATGAAGCAGCAGCAGACCTTGCAGACGGCGGCTGCGACATCGTTTTCGCAGACAGCTTCGGTCATGAATCATTCATGCTCAAGGCTGCAAAGGAATTCCCCGATGTTCAGTTCTGCCATGCAACCGGCACAACTGCTCACACAGAAAATCTTGCTAACTTCCACAACGCTTTCGCTTCCATCTATGAAGGCCGTTATCTTGCAGGTGTTGCTGCAGGTATGAAGATTAAAGAAATGATCGACAAGGGCGAAATCAAAGAAGACGAAGCAAAAATGGGTTATGTAGGCGCTTTCACTTATGCTGAAGTTATTTCCGGCTATACCTCATTCTATCTCGGTGCAAAATCTATTGTTCCCTCTGTAACAATGGAAGTTCAGTTCACCGGCAGCTGGTATGACGAAACAAAAGAAAAAGAAGCAGCAACAACTCTTATCAAGAACGGCTGCGTTCTTATCAGCCAGCACGCTGACTCCATGGGTGCTCCCACAGCTTGCGAAACAGCAGGCGTTCCGAACGTTTCCTATAACGGAAGCACAGAAGCTGCTTGCCCGAACACCTTCATCGTTTCTTCAAAGATCAACTGGGAACCCTACTTTGAATACATCATCAATGCTAAGGCTAACGGCGAAGCAATTGATAACGACTGGGTAGGCACCATTGAAACCGGTTCTGTTGTTCTTACAGACATCAACGAAAATGCTGCTGCCGAAGGCACTGCAGAAGCAATTGAAGAAGCAAAAGCAAAGCTTGAATCAGGCGAGCTTCATGTATTTGACACTTCAACATTCACAAAAGACGGTGCAGCTCTTGATTCTTACAAGGCTGATGTTGACACAGACGCTGATTACACACCGGACACAGAAGTAATTTCCGACGGTTACTTCCATGAATCAGAATACCGTTCAGCTCCTTACTTTGATGTAAGAATCGACGGCATCACTCTTCTTAACGAAAAATTCTGATTAACAGAAAAAACCTTTGGCGGGGCATCTTCTGCCCCGCCATATTGAGTTTCAGACATCAGATTTCAAAAATCAGTTACGGCGGATCTTTGAAATGTGGTATCTGATACCGGCAATCCATCAAAATATCAGAGCATATGTCAGAAAGCGCCCTGAAGTTTTGAGATCGCCTGATAGAATAACAGCAAGGGAGAAAAGTTTTATGGCAAACGCACCTGCGATTGAACTGAAAAACATCACCAAAACTTTCGGCAGCGTTGTTGCAAACAAAAATGTCAGCTTTAAAGCCTATAAAGGCGAAATTCTTTCCGTCCTCGGCGAAAACGGAAGCGGCAAAACAACGCTTATGAATATGATTGCCGGAATTTATTTTCCCGACGAGGGTCAGATTTTTATTGACGGTCAGGAGGTTATGATCCGCTCGCCGAAAGACGCTTTTCAATATAAAATCGGAATGATTCATCAGCATTTTAAGCTGGTTGATGTTTTCACCGCCGCAGAAAATATTATTCTCGGCTATGAAGATGAAAAAAAATATGACATCAAAAAGGTAACTGTCGCCGTTTCACAAATTTGTAAACGCTACGGCTTTGATATTGATACAAACAAAAAGATTTATGAAATGTCGGTTTCCGAAAAGCAGACGGTTGAAATTCTGAAAGTTCTTTACCGCGGTGCCGATATTCTTATTCTTGATGAGCCGACAGCTGTTCTGACACCGCAGGAAACACAAAAGCTTTTCGGAATACTTCGCAGAATGCGCGATGACGGAAAAACAATCATCATTATCACGCACAAGCTTCATGAGGTGCTTTCGCTTTCCGATAAGGTAACGGTGCTTCGTAAGGGCGAATATATCGGAACGGTTGAAACAAAAGAAGCAACCGAACAGTCACTGACCGAAATGATGGTCGGCAAGGCTGTCAGCCTGAACATTGAAAGAAGTCAGCCGAAAAACTGCGTGACGCGCCTTGCTCTGACAAATGTTTCCGTAAAAGGCAAGGACGGTGTTGATATTCTTAAAAATGTGAATTTTTCGGCAAGATCGGGCGAAATTCTCGGTATTGCGGGCATTGCCGGAAGCGGTCAGAAAGAACTGCTCGAAGCCATTGCGGGACTTCAGCATCTGACAAGCGGAAGCATTATTTATAACGATCCGCAGACCGGAAAAGAAGAAAACCTCAAAGATAAAACACCGCTCCAGATCAGAAATCTCGGCGTCAGACTTTCCTTTGTTCCCGAAGACAGACTCGGCATGGGTCTTGTGGGCAACATGGGCATCACCGACAACATGATGCTTCGAAGCTACCGCCGCGGAAAATCTGCCTTTTTAAGGCGCAAAGAGCCGAAAGAGCTTGCCGACCGAATCATCAAAGAGCTTGAGGTTGTCACACCGAACACGCAGACGCCCGTCAGACGCCTTTCGGGCGGTAATGTTCAAAAAGTTCTTGTCGGACGCGAAATTGCTTCGTCGCCCACCGTCCTTATGGCGGCTTATCCGGTCAGAGGGCTTGACATCAACTCGTCTTACACGATCTATAATCTTCTCAACCAACAAAAAGAAAACGGAGTTGCCGTCATTTTTGTCGGCGAAGATCTGGATGTTCTTCTGGAACTTTGCGACAGAATTCTTGTCATCAGCGGCGGACGCATTACGGGAATTGTTGACGGAAGAACAACCACAAAGGAAAATGTCGGTCTGCTTATGACAAAGACTGTTTCCGATGAGGAAACGCCGGAGGAAAAAGAACCGGAGTCTCCGGCAGAAAACGAAACAAAGGGGGAACAGAAAAATGGCTAACGAAAAACACGGCAAAAGTGTTCATGAGCCGTTGTTCCATATCGTCAAGCGCGACGGCATTGTGTGGTGGAAATCATGGCTGATCCGGATAATCGCCGTTTTGCTGGCACTTGTTGTTTCGGGTATTGTTACCATCTGCCTGACAGGTGAAAATCCCATCGGCGTTTATGCAACCATGATCAAGGGTGCGTTCGGAACATCAAGAAGAGTCTGGGGCTTGCTTCAGAATCTTGCCATGCTGCTTTGTATTTCGCTTGCGGTCACCCCCGCGTTCAAGATGCGATTCTGGAACATCGGTGCAGAGGGTCAGACCTTAATCGGCGGTCTTGCAACGGCGCTTTGCATGATTCTTTTGGGCGACAAGCTTCCGTCCCCGGTGCTGATTCTTGTCATCGCCGTTGTCAGTATTGCAGCCGGTGCAATCTGGGCGGTGATTCCTGCCATTTTCAAGGCAAAATGGAACACGAACGAAACGCTGTTTACGCTGATGATGAACTATATTGCCATTCAGCTTGTTTCCTATTTTGCTTATGAATATTCCGTTCCCAAAGGCTCGGGACAGATCGGTATTATCAACAGTGCAACAGAAAGCGGCTGGCTTCCCGCGATCGGCGGAAAAAGCTATCTGCTTAACATCATCATCGTTCTGGTTATTACGATTGCGATGTATATTTACCTGCGATACAGCAAGCACGGTTATGAAATTGCGGTTGTGGGTGAAAGTCAGAACACGGCAAGATATATCGGCATCAATGTTAAAAAAGTCATCATCAGAACCATGCTTCTTTCCGGTGCGGTCTGCGGTATCGCCGGTATGCTTCTTGTCAGCGGTACGGACCACACAATCACAAGAGACACGGTTGCCGGCAGAGGCTTTACGGCGATTATGGTTTCATGGCTTGCCAAGTTTAACCCGATTTATATGATACTGACGTCATTTTTGATTGTTTTCCTTGAAAAAGGCGCCATTGAAATTTCGTCCAAATATATGCTTAACGATTCATTTTCACAGATTATTACCGGTATCATTATTTTCTTCATCATCGGCTGTGAATTTTTCATCAACTATTCCGTTAAGTTCCGTCATAAACAAAAGGAGGTGGCATAAATGTTTATAACATTTATTCAGCGTGCAATCATGCAGGGCATTCCGCTTCTTTTTGGTTCAACCGGTGAAATCATAACGGAAAAATCCGGCCATCTCAATCTCGGAATTCCCGGTATTATGTATGTCGGCGGTATGTCCGGCGTTATCGGCGCTTTCATTTATGAAAACCAATTTGCAGGGCACTATGAAGATATGAATCCGTTTCTTGCGGTGCTGATTCCGCTTCTTGCCTGCATTTTCGGCTCGCTCGTTATGGGTCTTATCTATTGCGTTCTGACGGTTACTCTTCACGCAAACCAGAATGTTACCGGTCTTGCGCTGACAACTTTCGGCGTCGGCTTCGGCAACTTTTTCGGCGGTTCGCTCATCAAGCTGGTTGAAAGCGATATGCCGTCCATCACGCTTTCAAAAACAAGCGCATTTTTCCGAACGGCTCTTCCGTTTGCCGATAAGCTCGGCTGGTTCGGCGAAATTTTCCTGTCATACAGCTTCCTTGCTTATCTTGCGATTATTATTGCGCTTGTCACTTCCTATGTTCTGAACAAAACGCGTGTCGGACTTCATCTTCGCGCGGTCGGCGAAAATCCCGCAACGGCAGACGCTTCGGGAATTAACGTCAACCGATATAAATATGTTGCAACCTGCATCGGCAGTATTGTTGCCGGTCTCGGCGGTTTATATTATGTTATGGACTATGCAAACGGCGTATGGTCAAACGATGCGTTCGGTGACAGAGGCTGGCTTGCCATTGCTCTTGTTATTTTTGCGGTCTGGAAGCCGACCAATGCCATTCTCGGTTCGTTCCTTTTCGGCGGACTTTATATTGTTCACAACTATATCCAGGGCATCGGCGTAAGCACACAGGAGCTTTTCATGATGCTTCCGTATGTAGTAACAATTATTGTTCTGATTTTTACAAGCATGACAAAGAAAAAAGAAAATCAGCCGCCTGAAAGTCTCGGACTTTCTTATTTCAGAGAAGAGCGCTGATGTTTAAATAACGATTTTATGCATTTTAAAATTACAAAATAACCTGCGGGGCGAAGATTTTTTCCAATAAAATTTTCGCCCTTGTGTGGCATTATTGACGGCTTGTTCGTATATGATTTATTATCAGTCAGAAACGGACTGCTCAGTGTTTTGGTTAAAAAAACAAGAAAGGAAACAATACGGTTTATGCGTATTGGCGGTTATCGTTATGAAAAGAAAAATGAAATCTGTTTTGTCTTTTATTTTTTCCGTTGTTATGCTGTTATCTGTTTTTCCCGCTTCGTTTTTCGTTGAAGCTTCGGCGGCAGCGGTTACGATTTCCGATTTTAAAAACGGCGATGTCATTTCGTTCGGTTCTTACCCGCAAAGTCGGGTTACCGACAGCAAAACCGTTGAAGCCCTGAATAAAATTTCCGCAAAATGGGTGTCTTACGGCTATTACAGCGGCGCGGAGGATTACGGCACGTCCAAGGCAGGCTCTTTCATGAAATATACCGATGTAACCTATGGCTCGAAAAAATACAGAGGTGTTAAATTTACCAAATACAGACCCGGCTGGGTGTTTGACCCCTGCGATGAAATTGACGGCACACAGATTGATAACGGCTATAAAATCAACACGGTTTACTGGTTTCGCTATGACAGCCTGAAATGGAAAATTCTTGATGCGAAAAGCGGACTGGTGCTGTGCCTGAACATCATAGACAGTCAGCCGTTTACGAACACAATTCATCAGGGTGACGAGGCATTTTTCGGCGACAAGGCTTTAAAAAACAGCGCGAATGATTATATGAACAGTTCGCTCAGAAGCTGGCTTAACAGCACGTTTTATCAGACAGCTTTTTCTTCTCAGGAGCAGGCAAAGATTGCTGCGGTTAAGCTTGATGCAAACGCAAAAGAAACCGATAAGGCATTTTTGCTTTCAAAAAGCGAAGCCCTGAACAAGAATTACGGTTTTTCATCATCGGCTTCGTCAGCCGACAGCGCAAAGCGTGCAAAAGGAACGGCTTATGCAAAATGTCAGGGACTTTATGTTTCAACCGACAAGACCTACAGCGGCTATTCAAACTGGCTGCTTCGCTCGGCGGCGTCCTCGTCTCATCTTGTCAGTCAGGTAACCAATCAGGGCACGCAGGACAACAAAGCAAACGTTGCAAGAACAAACATCGGAATCCGTCCGGCAATCAAACTGAATCTGAAAAGTGATTTCAGCTCATGCATCATCACACCGGCTCAGGTTACGGGACTTTCCGCTTCCAACAAAACGGCAAGTACTGCCGAACTGAAGTGGAACAAGGTTTCCTATGCGCAAAAATATTATGTTCTCTGGTACAACACGAAAACCAAGGAATATAAAAAGCTCGGCGAAACGACAAAAACCACCTGCACTCTTTCTTCGCTGAAAGAAAACACGGAATATATTATCACGGTCAAGGCGGTCAAAACCGTCGGTGCAAAAGATTATGCCGGAAAAGCTTCGGCAAAGCTGACTTTCAAAACACCGGTTGCCGTGCCTGCACAGGTCACGGGTCTTGCAGTTACCGAAAAATCTGCCACTTCGGCTTCGCTGAAATGGAATTCGGTTGCCAATGCAGATAAGTATATTGTTTTGTGGTACAGCGAAAAGGATAAGAAATATAAAGAACTCGGAAGAGCGGCCAAAGAAAGCTGCACCATCAATTCTCTCAAAGCCGGAACCAAAAACACCTTTAAGATTCAGGCAGTCAGAACCGTGGACGGTAAAGACTATGAGGGCAAAGCCTCAAGCGCTCTTTCTTTTAACACAGTAACCGAAGCAAGCGCCAAAAAATATAAAGTCGGTGAGGTCACAACCTCGGCAAGAACCACCACAACCAGCACGCTGACATGGAAAAAAATCAGCGGCGCTGACGGCTATACGGTTTATCAGTATAACGGAAGCAAATGGGAAAAGGCTGCAAGTGTCACCACGAACAAATGGACGGCAAAAAATCTCAAAGCGGCAACGACCTATAAATTCAAGGTTGCCGCTTATAAAAAGTCCGGCGGTGTTTATGTTTACGGAAGCTTCAGCGATGTGCTGACAACATCAACCAAGCCGGCTGTGCCGAAAATTTCCGCAAAGGCTGTGGGTGATTCAAAGGTAACGGTTACCTGTTCAAAGGTGACGGGCGCGCAGGGGTATTTCTTATATTATTCGACAAGTGCAAACGGCAAATATACCCGCTACACGATTACAACAAAAACAAGCCACACCGTCAAGCTTGAAAAGGGCAAGACCTATTATTTCAAAGCAAAAGCATACAGAACGGTCAACAGCGTCAACTATGTCAGCGAATTTACTGCGCCTGTTAAGGTGAAAGTGAAATAAGACACCGATTCATTCTGACTGTGCCGGAGCATCGAAGAAGATGCGCGGCGCAGTCTTATTTTTTGTTTTTTGTATTGACAAGCGCACGGTAAAAAGTTATACTTGTAGGAAAAGTATACTGGGCAAGCACCGCTTGCATGCTCACGGCGGGCACCGCCCGCATGCTGACGCGGGGCAGGAAGCTGTAAGCTTTTACAATTACGCCGCGGCGGGCACCGAGCATAAACAGGAGCAAATTTTTTGCCAAGCTTTTTTACAAAAAAGCTTGTGGGGTCAAGGGGCGAAGCCCAT
>JBJFHW010000212.1:8435-11945 GCA_051893965.1 Acutalibacteraceae bacterium | reverse complement strand
TGATGATCATCACGGCTGTGCCGATGGTTGCTGTCAATGCGGCAAGTCAAACAGTTGCAGTCTCCGGATCTTTCACGGTCAGCACAAGCGGATCCCGAGGAAACGGCAAGCTTGAAATCACAAGCGACGGCGCTTCGGGAAACACTTCATTTGCGGTTGTTAGATTTAATGATGTCAGCACTCTGGCAGATACAACATCCGTAAAACTGAAGTTTTATTCCTATTCGTGCAGTGCGAGAAACGGCTCGACCGTTGAAGTTTATCCCGCAACGGCAAACCTTGATTACATTAATAATGTTGCTACGGGCGCACATGTTCAGGTTACGGACAGCGGAAATGCTGTAATGGGCACAACCTTTACAGGCACATCGGCTGCAACAAGCATTAAGAATTATTTCGGCCTGACAAGTCTGTGCGGCTCTTTTGCTCAGCCGACAGTTACAGCTTCTACAGGCACAAGCAATGTTTCTATTGATGTTACTTCAGCAGTTAAATCGGCGGCAAGTGCCGGAACAGGCATCAACTTTGTTATGCTTATCCCGTCTGCAATGAGCGGCGGCTCTTCTTGGTCTGATGTTTATGTTGACGGTACTTCGGTAATTCTTGAAGGCGCACTGCCTGATACAGCCGCTGACAGCGTTTCACTTGAAACTGCAATCAACAGCTATGAAGCCAGAATGGCAGACGGCAAGTATTACACAAATGTTGCCTTGGCTTTCAGCACTTATAACAATGCAAAGCGTTATTACGATGCAATGAAATACGGCGGATATGTCGGAGATTCTGCAGCCTTTTATGCAAGTGAATTGCAGACACAGCTCGACAGCATGACGATTGACACCGATTTTATTGATTATTGTAATAATGTAACAATTACGGCAAACAGAACAACCGGTCAGACGGTTCCGGGTGCCAATAATGTCATTTATTTCCCGTGGGCTCTTGACTTTAAAGCCGCTTATACCGATCAGAATAACTGGGACGGATATACAGCTGATACAGTTATATTCAAATATTCTCTTCCGAACTTTATTGTCGGTATTGACGGAGACGAAGTTGCAAGGGTTCCCTATCATATCTATTTCTTTAAGAACGGATATTCTCCTTATGTTGAAGCTGTTAAGATCAACCATGACAACTCGACAATGACAAAGTTTGCTCTTACTGACTGGAAAGTCGGTTCGGCAACTGCTTCAACCTCTAGCGTTACATCAAGTTTTGGTACATGGGGCTATGAAAGTCCTTCAACTTCAAAAACATTTGCCGGTAACTCAACCAATTACGGTACTTCGTCCATGTGGCAAGACAGCACGGCATATGTTATTAATGAGGCTTCTGCCTATATTGAGTCTGTTAACTCTGAAATGGGCTTAACTGCATCAAACAATTCCGGTTATCTGAATTTGGAAATTCAGTTCAAAAAGAATGGTAAGAGCGGTTATACTCACGCTGCCAGTGAGCTTGGCTGCGGTTATGCATACTATGTATATATGACCGACTATAACGCCAACTATGAAAACTGGAAAGCAATTCTTCCGAATCTTTCTTATGCAAATTATACCGGTTATCAGTACAACACCAATTCGGCTAACGCAGCTGCCGCGTTGGATACCGCATCAGGATATTCACTTTCCACTTCCGGCTTCTCACCGACAGGTCAGATTTCAAGCGCAGTTGATGCATGGGCAGACAATGTTCAGAATGCGGCAACCGCCCTGAGCAGTGCGAAGTCAAGCGCATCTTCTTCAACGAAGATTTCATCTTACTATAAAGACCTTACTACTGCAATTGCTACTGCTGATTCTTATATCGCAGCAGGACAGAAATGCTATACAGACGCTTCATGGAACACTTTTGTGACTGCATATAATAACGCAAGAGCACACATGGCAGCACTTGCTCCCGACGGCACAAATAATCAGTATAGCACTAGCGACAGCACAGTTTACACGCTTGCTATTAATTTGTCTGATGCAAAAGCAGGTCTTACCTATAAAGATGTTACAGAAGACGGACATCTGTGGACTGAGGTTTCAGGTGCATACAAAGCTGCAACCTGCAAAGATGCCGGTCAGAGAGGTTATATCTGCGATTACTGCAATCAGACAAAGATTGTTACGATTGACGCTCTCGGTCACGATTACACAGGCACAATTCACAACATCGGCGACGGCACACACAACTGGCTTTGCGCAAACGGCTGCGGCACCTACGGCACACCCGACGGCGGCACAGACGCTGTTGTTGACTGTACTTTAGTGCAGGGCAATACTGTTGACCCGACCTGCACAGCCGACGGTTACACAGTTTATTCATGTATCTGCGGTTACACGGAAAACAAAGATATTGTTGACGCATTAGGTCACGATTTTGACGCTTCAATTGCCGGTAATGTTAAAGATAACAACAACGGCAGTGATGACAGCGACGGAACGCACCAGATCAGATGTTCAAGATGTACGGTCTGGAGCGATCAGCTGGATCATGTTGATGATGACGGAGATTGCAAGTGCGATGTTTGCGGCGCTCAGCTTAACCACACAATTGAAATCATTCCCGCTGTTGCTGCAACCTGCATCACAGACGGTTATACACAAGGTGCAAAATGTTCTGTCTGCGGCGAAATCATTACCGCTCCGACAAACATCGGTAAAATTTCTCACAACTATAACGGCGATTATAAATATAACGGTGATAAGACACACTCACAGAAGTGTACCTCCGGCTGCGGCGAATACGGCAAAGTTCAAAACTGCGTAGATGATAACAATGACTGCATCTGCGATCTTTGCGGCGGCGCATTCAACCACACACCGGTATCAGCAGATAATGCCGTTGCAGCAACCTGCACAACACCCGGTAAAGAATCCGACACAGTATGCTCGATTTGCGGCACAACAATTGAAGTCGGTGCAGTCATTCCGGCAACAGGACATACACCGGTATCAGCAGACAACGCCGTTGCAGCAACCTGCGAGGCAGACGGTAAAGAATCCGACACAGTATGCTCGGTCTGCGGCGTAACTCTTGAAGAGGGTGCAGTCATTCCGGCAACAGGACATACACCGGTATCAGCAGACAATGCCGTTGCAGCAACCTGCACAACAGACGGTAAAGAATCCGACACAGTATGCTCAGTCTGCGGTGTTACTCTTGAAGAAGGTGCTGTAATTCCTCAAACAGGACACACACCGGGCACTTGGGTAATTGACACTGACGCAGACTGCACAACAGGCGGCACAAAGCATCAGGAATGCTCAGTCTGCGGCGCAACAATTGCAACAGCTACCATTGCTGCAAAGGGACACAATTATGTTGCAACCGTAACCGATCCGACCTGCACAACCGACGGCTACACAACACACACCTGCTCGGCTTGCGGCGATACATATACGGATACAGTTGTTTCTGCAACAGGTCACACAGAAGTAATCGACGCAGCAGTTGCACCGACCTGCACAGAAACAGGACTTACCGAGGGTAAACACTGCTCGGTATGTAACGAAGTTC
>JBJFHW010000212.1:0-8335 GCA_051893965.1 Acutalibacteraceae bacterium | reverse complement strand
AAGTTCTTGTTGCTCAGGAAGTAGTTCCTGCAACAGGACACACAGAAGTAATTGACGCAGCAGTTGCACCGACCTGCACAGCAACAGGACTTACCGAGGGCAAACACTGCTCGGTATGTAACGAAGTTCTTGTTGCTCAGGAAGTAGTTCCTGCAACAGGACACACAGAAGTAATTGACGCAGCAGTTGCACCGACCTGCACAGCAACAGGACTTACCGAGGGCAAACACTGCTCGGTATGTAATGAAATTCTTGTTGCTCAGGAAGTTGTTCCAATGACAGCCCATACACCGTCAGAAGCAGTTAAGGAAAACGAAGTTCCTGCAACCTGCGCTGCAGACGGCTCCTATGACTTGGTTGTTTATTGCTCAGTTTGCCACAATGAACTGAGCAGAGAAGTAAAGACAATCGACAAGCTCGATCACACACCGGCAGATGCTGTGAAAGAAAACGAAGTTGTCGCAACCTGCACAAAGGACGGCTCCTATGATCTGGTTGTTTACTGCTCAGAATGTGACACAGAACTCAGCAGAGAAACAGTAACAATCGACAAGCTTGGTCACGACTTTGCAGGCAGTGATGTATATGTTCAGATCACCGGAACAGACACCCACGCAAAGAAATGCACAAGATGCGATGCTCTTGACAAAGCTAATGCAGAAGCCTGCCACGGCGGAACAGCAACCTGCAAAAACAAAGCAGTCTGCGAAGTTTGCCACAGTGAATACGGTAAGCTTGCAGAACATAAATATGATGTTATTCCGGGCAAGGCTCCGACCTGCACAGAGGACGGCTGCGAAGATTATATCGCCTGCACAGAATGCGGCGAAATCGTTTCCGAAGGCAAGGTAATTCCGGCAACCGGACATAAAGATTATGACGGCGACGGAACCTGCGACGAGTGCGGTGAATATTATCTTGAAGGCTGCAACTGCATCTGTCATAAGCAGTTCTGGCTCATGAGAATTATTTACAAGATTCTCAGATTCTTCTGGAAACTCTTCGGAATCGGTCATTCATGTGCCTGCGGTGCAGTACATTATTAATTCAAAGCAATAAAATTTGAGACGGCTTCGGCCGTCTCTTTTTTTGTTTAAATTCGACTGCGGTTAACGCAGTTTTATTTTTGCAAAAAATTTGAATAAAATGCGGAATATTTTCAACTTGTGCGATGAAAATGATTTTTTTTGTTCATAATAGATACAGCGAACAAAAGGAGAAAATTTATGGAAACACTTGTAAAAATGAATCATGTTGTCAAAAGGTTTCCCGGAGTAACTGCGCTGTCGGGCATATCCTTTGACATTAAGGCTGGAGAAGTGCATGTGCTTCTCGGCGAAAACGGCGCAGGAAAATCAACGCTTATGAAAATTTTAAGCGGTGTTCACAAGCCGACTGAGGGTTCAATTACCATCGGCGGCAAAGATTTCAAATATCTGACGCCAAAAGATTCTGCCGAAAACGGAATCAGCGTCATTTATCAGGAACTGAGTGTTATAAATGAGCTTTCAATTGCCGAAAATCTTTTTGTGGGTAAGCTGCCAACTGATAAATTTGGTCTTGTTGATTATAACGAAATGTATAGCCGGGCAGAAAAGCTGATGAAAAAGGTCGGCTTGAAACGTAGTCCGAAAACGCTGGTTGAAGAAATCAGCATCAGTGAAAAACAGCAGGTTGAAATTGCGAAAGCACTTGCGTCCGACAGCAAAGTGATCATTATGGACGAGCCGACAGCCTCACTGACGGCGGAGGAAGTCAACTATCTTTTTAAAATTATCCGTTCGCTGAAAAAAGAAGGGAAAGGCATTGTGTTCATTTCCCATAAACTCGGAGAGATCATTGAAATCGGCGACCGAGTAACCGTTCTCAAAGACGGCGCTTATGTCGGAACCAAAAATGTCAGCGAAGTCACGCAGGACGATCTTGTCACAATGATGGTCGGCCGTCAGATTCAAAAAAATTATCAGCACGAAGATTCCCCTGAGAGTTTTGAAAAAGAAAAGGTCATTTTTGAAGTGAGAGGACTTTCAAGAAAAGACGGCAAGGTGAAAAATGTTTCTTTCAAGCTTCATAAAGGTGAAATTCTCGGCTTTTCCGGCCTTGTTGGTTCGGGCAGAAGCGAAATGATGAATTCAATTTTCGGTGCTGAGCCGAAAGAATCGGGCGAAATTTTTATTGACGGAAAAAAAGTAAAAATCAGAAATCCGTATTCCGCCATAAAAAACGGACTTGCCATGGTAACGGAAAACAGACGTGAAACAGGTTTTTTTCATAATTTTAACATCAAGAAGAACATTTCCATTCTGCCGTTTATTAAAGAATCGTCAGGTGGAGGATTAGTGGGGCTTGTTAACAATAAATTCGAGCTTGAATGTGCAGAAAAAGAGAAAAAGGACATGAATATTAAATGCCATTCCCTTGAACAGAACATTACCGAACTATCCGGCGGAAATCAGCAAAAGGTGATTCTGGGCAAATGGGTGGCGGCGGATTCGCATATCATCATTTTTGATGAGCCGACAAAGGGAATTGACATCGGCTCAAAAAGCGAAATTTATTTGCTGATGCGCCGCCTTGCCGATGAGGGAAAGGGTGTTCTTGTTGTTTCATCGGAGCTTCCCGAGCTTCTTGCGGTGTGTGACACCATCGCAGTTTTTCGTGACGGCGAAATTGTGAAAACGTTCCCGCGAAGAGAAGCAACAGAAGAAAAAATTATCAGGGCTTCAACAGCCGATATATAACAAAAAGGGGTATGCTTATGTCTGAAAATGGTAAAACAGCAGTAAAAAGAAAAAGCGACTTGACCTTTAATCAAATCTGGCAGCGATACGGTACGGTGGGAATTCTTGTTTTGCTTCTTGCCATTCTTGCCGCCGCAAAACCGCAGCATTTCTTTTCTGCGTCAACTCTGACGCAGATTCTGGCGCAGTCATCGGTTAACATTCTGATTGCAATGGGTGAATTCTTTGCGATTCTGATTGCGGGAATTGATCTTTCGGTCGGTTCGGTTGTTGCGCTTGTCGGAATGAGCACGGCAAAGCTGATGGTTGCGGGTGTCAATCCGCTGCTTGCCGTTATCATCGGAATTATTCTCGGTGCGGCGCTCGGATTTATCAACGGCGCGCTTGTCAATGTTACGGGGCTTCATCCTTTCATTATCACGCTCGGCACGCAGGCAATTCTCCGAGGCGTAACGCTGATTATTTCCAATTCAAGCGCCGTTTTCGGTTTTCCCGGCTCGTTCACAAGATTTATTTCGAAAAACCTTTTCGGAGTCATTCCGATTGTTGCGGTCATTGCCATTGTTGTTGCTTTGATTTTGTCGTTCATCACAAGAAAAACGAAGCTTGGCAGAAACATTTATGCTTTGGGCGGCAACAAGGACTCGGCTTGGTATTCCGGCATCAATGTTAATGCTCACACACTTGTTGTTTTCGTCATTTCAGGAATCTGCTCCGGAATTGCAGGTATTGTTCTTCTCGGGCGTGTCGGCTCTGCCGAACCTGCGGCTGCAACAGGCTTTGAAACTTATGCGATTGCGGCTTCAATCATCGGCGGAACAAGCTTTTTAGGCGGCAAGGGCAAAATTTTCGGCGTTGTTATCGGCGGCTTTATCATCGGTGTTATCAATTTCGGAATGAACCTGCTTTCACTGCCGAGCACCTTGCAGCAGGTTGTTATGGGTGCGCTGATTATCGGTTCGGTTGCGCTTGACACTTTTGTTGCCGGAAAGAGGTGAGAAAATGACAAAGCCAATGTTCAGTCCGTCGCTGATGTGCATGGATTTTCTTGAAATAAAAAAGCAGACCGAAACGCTCAACAATCTTTGCGATTTTTATCATGTGGATATAATGGACGGTCACTATGTGAAAAATATTACGCTTTCGCCCGATTTTGTCAAAGCTTTCACACAGGTGGCGAGAAGGCCGGTTGACTGCCATCTGATGACGGAAAATCCCGATGATTTCATTGAACCGCTTGTAAAGGCAGGCGTGGCGTTCATTTCGCCGCACGCGGAAACCATTAACAAAGACGCTTTCAGAATTATTAACAAAATAAAATCATTCGGCTGCAAGGCGGGCGTGGTTCTGAACCCGGCAACTCCGCTTTCCTATATTGCACATTACCTTGACAGAATTGATAAGCTGACAATCATGACTGTGGATCCCGGCTTTGCCGGTCAGCCGTTTATTCCTCAGATGCTTGAAAAAATCAGGCAGGCAAAGGAACTGAAAGAGCTGAATGATTTTCATTATCTGATTGAGGTGGACGGTTCATGCAACGAAAAAACATTTAAGGAACTATATAAAGCAGGAACGGAAATTTTTGTTGTCGGAACTTCCGGCTTGTTTTCAAAAGATAAGGACCTGAATCAAGCGTGGAAAATCATGCTTGAGGAATTTTATGAACAAACGGGAGCAGAAAAGGGGTGAAAAAATGAGCATTTTAACCCTCGGGATCGACATCGGCGGAACCAATTTCAGAATCGGAACGGTTGATGAAAACGCAACGATCTATCATTTTGAAAAAAATTCAAGCAGTATTTTCGCATCAGGTGATGCAGTTGAAATTATGGCGGAAGAAATCAAAAAGTATATTGCGAGATACTCGTTAGAGGGGAAAATTGCAGCCGCCGGAATCGGCATTCCCGCTATCATAAGCCGCGATAAGCGAAAAATCATTTCAGCGCCCAATTTAAAAGGTTTTGACGGACTTGATTTTTCGTTTGTTCTTGAAAAAAAGCTCGGCTTTCGCATTTTTCTTGACAGAGATGTAAACTTCCTTTTGCAAAACGATATTGACACGCTTTCGTTTGACAAAAGCAAAACCATTCTCGGCTTTTATGTGGGAACGGGACTGGGAAATTCAATCTATCTCGGCGGCGGTTTTTACACCGGAAAAAACGGTGCAGCAGGCGAACTCGGTCATATTCCGCTTTTCGGAATTGACGAAAAATGCAGCTGCGGCAATATCGGCTGCGCGGAAGTGCGCTGCAGCGGCAAATATCTGGAAGAGCTTTGCAGGAAGCATTTTCCCGACACACTTATCAGAAAAGTTTTTGCAAAACACCCGGATTCGTCTGTACTTTTGAATTTTGTCCGCGGTCTAGCCGTACCGATAGCGGCGGAAATTAACATACTCGACCCCGATTATGTTGTCATCGGCGGCGGAGTGATTGAAATGGAAAAATTCCCGAAAAAGCTTTTGAATGAAAGCATTTTTGAATACGTCAGAAAACCGCTTCCGTTTAACAATCTTGAAATCTATTTTCCGATTCACAACCAACAAAGCGGAATTTTAGGAAGCGCCGCTTTTGCAAGAGAAAATTTATAAACAATGAAATAAAGGAGATTACTCTATGAAAACGAACAAAAGAATCATCAGTTTTATTGCCGCTTTGTGCCTTGTTTTAAGCGTCGTGCTTGTCGGCTGCGGCAGAGGAAAAGACAGCAACACAACCGTACCGACATCGGACAACACACAGCAGTCCCAAAGCACGCCGGGAACAACCGAAACCGGAACGCAGTATGCGGTCATTCTGAAAACCCTTTCCAACGACTTCTGGGCAACCATGAAAAAAGGCATTGAAGAAGAAGCCGAAGATCAGGGCATCAAGGTTGATATTTTTGCCGCCAACAGCGAAGAAGACACGGAAGGACAGCTTCGTATTCTCGAAAACTGCATTAACAAGGGTTATAAAGCAATCGGCGTTGCGCCGCTTTCGCCGACAAACTTAATCAATGGCATTGTTCAGGCAAACAAAAAAGGCATCTATGTGATGAACATTGACGAAAAAATTGATATGGACACACTCAAAAGCGCAGGCGGAAGCGTTATCGCCTTTGCAACAACCGATAACGTTGAAGTCGGAGAAAAAGGTGCGGAATATATCATTGACGAACTGAAAAACGGCGGCGAGGTTGCCATCATTGAGGGCAAAGCCGGCAACGCTTCGGGTGAAGCGAGAAAACAGGGTGCCAAAAAGGCGTTTGAAGATGAAGATAATATCAAACTTGTAAGCTCTCAGCCTGCCGACTGGGACAGACAAAAAGCGCTTGACACAGCGGCAAGCATCATTCAGAAATATCCCGACCTCAAAGCCTTTTACTGCTGTAACGATACCATGGCGCTCGGCGCGCTTCAGGCGGTTAAAAATGCCGATAAGCTCGGAAAAATTATGGTTGTGGGAACCGACGGCGCGGCGGAAGCCTTAAAGAGCATTGAAAGCGGAGAGCTTTCCGCAACGGTTGCACAGGATTCGGCAGAAATCGGCGCAGTATCGCTCAGGCAGATGATCAAAGCGGTTGAAAACGGTGCGGATATTGACGCAGATATTGAGCCTGACACCATTCCCGTTGATTCTTATATTGTTGACAAAGAGGGCGAACACCGATGAAAATTGCGCTCGGAAGCGACCATGCAGGCTTTGAGCTGAAAGAAAAAATCAAAGAGCATCTGGAAAGCTTCGGCTTTGCCTGCGAGGATTTGGGAACATTTTCAAAAGAGCGCACGCATTATCCGATTTACGGTGAAAAGGTTGCAAAAGCCGTAGTGTCCGGCGAATTTGAAAAAGGAATCGTGGTTTGCGGCACGGGAGTGGGAATTTCCATTGCCGCAAACAAGGTCAGAGGAATCCGCTGTGTTGTTTGCAGCGAGCCTTATTCAGCGCTTTTGTCAAGGCGGCATAATGACACCAATATGCTTGCGCTCGGAAGCCGCGTTGTGGGAGAAGAACTTGCTCTGATGATTGTTGACACCTGGATTTCGGGCGATTATGAGGGGGAGCGCCACGCAAAGAGAGTGGAAATGATTGCGGAAATTGAAAGAAAAAACCAAGAATAAGCGTTGTTCGGTGAATTCATTAAAATTTCGTGTTTTTGCGTAAGAAACTTATGCATAATTATCTATTGACTAACCGTCGGATAATCATGTATAATTGTCGAAGTAAGGGTTTTGCCGCTTACATGAAAAAGGTCTTTTGCAACTGACGGAAAGGTAGGCTTTTGGTCTGCCAAGGTGGAGCACCACCGGGAAGCAAAAGAATGAAATCAGCCGACCGTCTGGGCAATCCCGAATTTTTTTGCGGGATTGCTCTGTTTATTTTTAGGAGGTTTTTGTATGAAAAAGGTTGCCGTAATCATGGGCAGTGACAGCGATCTTCCGGTTGTTGAAAAAGCCATTAACACCTTAAAGGAATATGAAGTTCCTTTTGAAGTGCACATTTTTTCCGCGCACAGAACACCCGATGAAGCAAAAGAATTTTCTTCTCATGCAAGAGAAAACGGCTTCGGTGTTATTATTGCCGCAGCGGGAATGGCAGCGCACCTTGCAGGGGCAATTGCCGCAAACACAACTCTTCCCGTAATCGGAATCCCCATTAAATCCAATAAGCTTGACGGTGTTGACGCACTGCTTTCAACTGTAATGATGCCCTCGGGAATGCCCGTTGCAACCGTTGCAATTGACGGAGCTGTCAATGCCGCCTTGTTGTCTGTTCAGATTCTTGCCGTAACAGACAGCGAGCTTGAAAAGAAGCTTTTAAAGGCAAGAAAAGAGGGTACCGAAAAAGTACTTTCAAAAAACAAAGCAATTGAAGAAAAATATAATCAATGAATTCAGGAGGACAAACAAATGGAAAAGTTAAATCAGGTTTATGAGGGAAAGGCAAAAAAAGTTTTTGCAACCGAAAACGAAAATCTTTTCATCGTTTCCTATAAGGACGATGCAACCGCATTCAACGGACTTAAAAAAGGTCAGATTGCAGGAAAAGGTTCCATCAACAACAGAATGAGCAATATGCTCATGCAGATGCTTGAAAAAAACGGTGTTCCCACTCATTTTGTTGAAGAGTTAAACGAAAGAGAAACCGTTGTCAAAAAGGTTTCCATCGTTCCTCTTGAAGTGATCATCAGAAACGTTTCGGCAGGTTCTTTTGCCAAGCATTACGGCGTTGAAGAGGGAATTGTTTTTGATGATCCGACCATTGAGTTTTCCTATAAAAACGACGACCTCGGCGATCCGCTTCTCAACAGCTATCATGCAATCGCACTGAAACTTGCAACAAAAGAAGAAATTGAAACAATCAAAGCAATGGCATTCAAAGTTAACGAGGTTCTCACCGAATACTTCAAAACGCTCGGCATCCGCCTTGTTGATTTCAAGCTTGAATTCGGAAGACTGTCAGACGGCACCATCATTCTTGCCGATGAAATTTCACCCGATACCTGCCGCCTTTGGGACATCAAGACCAATGAAAAGCTTGATAAGGACCGTTTTCGCAGAGATATGGGCGGCGTTGAGGACGCATACAACGAGGTTATGCGCAGACTCATGG
>JBJFHW010000211.1:0-11976 GCA_051893965.1 Acutalibacteraceae bacterium | reverse complement strand
ACAGCATTTTTCTCGATTTCGTCCATAACCTCGCTGTCGTATTCAGCTTCTTCCTGATTTTTGAGGAAATCCACGATTTTTTCAATTTCGGCATCTGAAACATAACCGCCCTGAATTCGGACGGGCTTGGAGACACCGACGGGATTAAACAGCATATCGCCGTTGCCGAGAAGTTTTTCGGCGCCGATCGTGTCAAGAATGGTTCGGGAGTCAACCTGAGACGAAACAGAAAGCGAAAGTCGGCTCGGAATATTGGCTTTGATGATACCGGTAATGACATCTACAGACGGTCTTTGCGTTGCAACAACAAGATACATTCCGGCGGCTCTTGCTTTTTGCGCAAGACGGCAGATGGAATCTTCCACCTCTTTCGGCGAAACCATCATCAGATCGTTCAGCTCATCAATAAAAATAACAATCTGCGGCATCAGCTCATATTCCGGATTATCCTTTGCAAATTTGTTGAATCCGCCGATATTGCGAACACCGCAGGCGGCAAAGGTTTTATAGCGGTTTTCCATTTCACCGACCGCCCATGCAAGCGAGCCTGCCGCTTTTCTGACATCGGAAATAACGGGAACCAACAGGTGTGGAATGCCGTTATAAACGGAAAATTCAACCTGTTTCGGATCAATCATCAGAAGCTTGACTTCAGTCGGTTTTGCGTTGTAAAGAATACTGACGATCATACAGTTGAGGCAAACCGATTTACCCGAACCGGTTGTGCCGGCAATGAGCAAGTGCGGCATTTTTGCAAGATCGGCGCAGGAAATTCCGCCGGTTATATCTTTACCGAGTGCTACATTCAGCTTGCTTTTTGCGTTTTTGAATTCAGACGAAGAAATGATTTCGCGAAGCTTAACCATTGACCTTGTCTGATTCGGAACTTCGATTCCGACTGCCGATTTGTTCGGAATCGGCGCTTCAATTCGGACGCCTGAGGACGCAAGGTTCAGCGCAATGTCATCGGCAAGATTCGTTATCTTACTGATTTTGACGCCCGGTGCAGGCTGAAGCTCATATCTTGTTACAGATGGTCCTCTGCTTACACCGATCAACGTGGTTTCAACGCCAAAGCTTCTGAGTGTTTCAACAAGCTTGGACGCTGTTGTTTTCATTTCAAGTGCGTGATCGCCCTCTTTGCTGTAATCAGGCTCGGAAAGGCAGTCAATCGGCGGAAAAGCATATTCACGCTTGAGCACCTGTTCGTCCTTATAGCTTTCCACCTCACTGCGGTTTTTCTGAGCAAGCTGTTCTGCGCTTGTTGCGGCGTTTTCAACAATTTTGCTTGCGTTGTCGGAAAGTTCGTCCGCTTTGCTTTCCTCAGGATCAGTAACAGCATCGACGCACAAATCAAAATCTGTGCTGAAAGCATTCGGATCGGTTCCCGGTGTGCTGATCTGGGAAGCCTCATCGGTGTCAATATAGTCTTTTTCTTCATCTGCAAAAATATTGTCATAACCGTCAAATTCGCTTATAACATTTTCGTCCGGCTCATATTTGGTAAAAATGCTGTTTGAACGCACCGGATGCTGCATTACTCGTTTCGGACGGCTGTTTTCCGAATCAAAATCCGTTTCCACATCAGTGTTAAAAAAGTCAAAATCATCAGAAAAAGTTTTTTCCTGCTCTTTTTGAATTTCATACTCACGGCGCTTTTGTGCTTCGGCACGTTTTCTTTCATTTTTAATTTCATGAATTTCTTTTCGGTGATTTTTGTTAATAGTATGTTTTTCTTTGATCTGAGAAGCACCGGAATCAATTTTATTTTTACTGCCGTTTATAATAGATGAGATAAAATTTCCGACTGAGGAAAAGCTGATGTTCAGAAAAACAATCAGGCAGATTATCAGAAGTAAAATCAGTATGATAAACGCCGCAGTTTTTCCGATTGAATGAAGCAGTCCGCCGCCGAAAAAGCCGCCGACAACACCGCCTGTTACCGAAAAGCCGTAGTCGCTTATGGTCCAGCCGTCAGACGCAGCATTTTTCAGCTGCTCAAGCCATTCTTTTGTTCCGCCCGATTCAATTGAGTTCAGGCAAAGATGAGTAATTGATGAAATAACAGCGCTGAAACCGAAAGCCGCAAGTGTGGTTGACCAAAGCTTTCGTTTTAAATTGTCAAGTGCAATTCTTACCGAAATAATGATAAAACTCACATTCAGAAAAACAAATCCAAAACCGAAAAAGCCGAAAAATGCACCGCGGATTTTAGACCAGGCACGATAGCCCGGTATAAGCGTAATACAAAGCGAAAGTATGCTGATTAAAAAGAAAACAAGCATGATTTTGGTTCTGTTTTCTTCATAAAAGCTCAGCTTCTTTGCGCTTTTTTTCTTTTTATTTGTTCCTTTCTTCGCTTTCGAAGAGCTTTTTTTGCTTCCCGAAGCAGATTTTTTCTTGTTTGCCATATTTACCCCTTATATTTTTCATTTTTTATTTTTGAACGAAATTATATGAATGAAATAACACCCAGACAAATACCCAATATTATTGAATATATTGAGAAGAATAAAAAGGAGCGTCTGATATTAATTTTACTGACAAGATTGAATATAATCACACTTCCGGCAAGAGAAGCCAGTACGCACACAAGTATGAGAATAAAATCAACGGAAACGCCGAGTGTAATACATCTGATTACTCTGATGATATTGATTACAAGAGTTGACGGCGTCATAAAAATGAAAATTTCGCGCATGATGGTTCTGTCATCAACACCGGAAATTTCCATGCAGGCAGCCGAAGAACAAACATGAGAAAAACCCGGGAATATGAAAGCCGGAATCTGATAAAGGCTCATTCTGACAACATCTTTTTTCTCACTGCTTCTGTGTGTGACAGTATTCTTATTTCTTGCATACCACAAAGCAACAAGAAGCAGAAAGCCGCTTGCAAAACAGCAAAACGCACACACGAGCATACTGCTGCCGGTTAAGTAATTATCAAAAACATCAAAAAGAAAAGTTGTTTTTGAAATAGGAATACACATAACAAGGGCAGGAATCAGCGAAATAAGCACACCTGCCATCATGGATTTATAGGCATCGGCATTGGCAATTTTTTTCTTTTTGCCGGCAAAAACACTCTGAAAGCCTTTTGAATAAATTTTTCTGACGAAAAAAATCCCAACAAGAGCAAACACAATGGAAATGATACTGAAATAAAAATTGACTTCATTGCTTTCGTCTGAAAAATTCAGAATTTTGTTCAAAAAAACAAAATGGGCTGACGATGATGACGCGAGCGGACCGAAAATCCCCGTTATCAAAGACATGATCAGCATTTTTATGTATTGCATAAAAGTAACCTCCGCTTTTACTTTTTAAAGTCCCCGCCGTTAAAACGACCTTCTTTCGGCGGCTATTCTTTTCAAATAAAATGATGCTTTATATTATAGCACATCTTCATTAATTTAGCAAATTTTATCAAAAAATTCCACCTCGCTTTCAAAAAAACGAAATGGAATAAGTTCAGCCGACAGCAAAACAACCGTCGGCTGCTTATTAATCAGTTTTGTTCTGTATCTGATTCGTTTTCCGATCCTTCTGCGGCACCGGCTTCGGGAAGCTGTTTGTCCTGCTCTTCCCCATCGTGAAGCTCACCGTTCATAAGTCTGATGAAATCCTCGGCGTCAATTTTTTCGTGAACGATCAGATATTTTGCAAGAACATGAAGCTTATCCATGTGTTCATTGAGAATATCTTCACATCTCTTATAGCCTTCGGAAACAATTCTTGTAATTTCCATATCAATTTCAGATGCGATGTTTTCCGAATAATTGCTGGTGTTATTATAATCTCTTCCGAGGAATACTTCATGATTTCCGGAACTGTAGGAAACGGGACCGATTTTATCGCTCATACCGTATCTTGTGACCATATCGCGGGCAAGTTCGGTTGCGCGTTCAATATCGTTGGAAGCGCCGGTTGAAATGTCACCGAGAATAAGCGCTTCGGCAACACGGCCGCCGAGAAGAACAACAATGTCATCGAGCATATCGCCTTTGAGCTTATAGGATCTGTCTTCCGTCGGAAGCGACATGGTATAGCCGCCTGCCATACCTCTGGGAATAATCGAAACCTGATGAACCGGATCCTGACCCGGAAGAAAATGCGTTGCAATGGCATGGCCTGCTTCGTGATAAGCGGTCAGGCGCTTTTCCTTGTCGGACATTTTATGCGATTTCTTTTCTGTTCCGACAACAACCTTAATCGTTGCGTCTTCAATTTCAGCCATGGTTATGGCTTTTTTCTTGCGGCGAACGGCAAGAAGGGCCGCTTCGTTCAGAAGATTTTCAAGATCTGCACCTGTGAAGCCTGCGGTTGACTGTGCAATCACTTTCAGCTTGACATCGGGCGCAATCGCTTTGCCTCTTGCATGAACCTTAAGAATTTCTTCTCTGCCTTTGATGTCCGGATAACCTACGGTGATCTGTCTGTCAAAACGTCCGGGGCGCAAAAGTGCCGGATCAAGAATGTCGGGACGGTTTGTTGCTGCAATGATGATGACGCCTTCGTTTGCGCCGAATCCGTCCATTTCAACAAGCAGCTGATTGAGCGTCTGTTCTCTTTCGTCATGTCCGCCGCCCATTCCTGCGCCTCTGTGTCTTCCGACAGCATCAATTTCATCAATGAACAAAATGGCAGGAGCGTTTTTCTTTGCCTGCGAAAAAAGATCGCGGACTCTTGAAGCACCGACGCCGACATACATTTCAACAAAATCACTGCCCGAAATGGAGAAGAACGGAACGTCTGCTTCACCGGCAACCGCTCTTGCAAGAAGCGTTTTACCTGTACCCGGAGGGCCGACAAGAAGCACACCTTTCGGTATTCTTGCACCGACCTCGGCAAACTTGGAGCGGTCTTTCAGGAAATCAACAATCTCACTAAGTTCCGCCTTTTCTTCATCTGCACCCGCAACATCATCAAAGGTTGTTTTTCTCTTTTCGTCTTTGCTTAATTTTGCGTGCGCTTTTCCGAAACTGATTGTTCGGTTATTTTCACTTGAAATTGCCTGACCCATGCGCTTTGTTGTGTAAAGCAGGAAGCCGACAAGAATTGCCGTCATGATAATTGTGGGAATCAGGCTCGCCCAGACAGAAGTGTTTTTTCCGGCTTTATAGTCGAATTTAATCTGATTGTCCGGATTGTCTTCGTTATATTTTACGATATCATTGTGAACATCATTCAAGAACAAATCAACATTCGGAAGCGTATATTTCTTCACAGTGTTATCGCCTTTTACTTTATAAGTCAAAGCACCGCTGCTGAGCGTCAGCGAATATTCGGTGACCTGATGGCTTTTAAAGGTATTTACGATTTCGTAATACTTGGCCGTTTCGGTTTTTTGCGAATTTGAAAAGAAAAGAAAAATTAAAATTAACATTACAGGCAAAATCAGATAAAGCAAATTGCCCCATTTTCTGTTGTCATTTTTCAATATCCGTCACTCTCCTTTTGTTTTATCGGCGTCTTCTGCCTGAATTCTTTCAACTGCCTCGGGTTTGAGAATGCCGATAAACGGCAGGTTCCTGTATCTTTGAGCAAAATCAAGACCGTAGCCGACAACAAACTGATCCTGAACCTCGGCTCCGATATATTTTGCTTCAATGTCAACCGTGCGTCTTGCAGGTTTGTCGAGAAGGGTACAAATTGAAATGCTTGCAGGCTCTTTGATCGCCAGAAATTCAGTAAGCTTTTTCAGCGTTTTTCCGCTGTCAAGAATATCTTCAACAATCAGTATATCATACCCTCTGATATCTCCGGAAATATCCTTTGTGATTTTGACTTCGCCGCTTGATTTTGTGTTTGAGCCGTAGCTTTCCGCAGCGAGAAAATCAATGCTGCACGGAATGGTTATGTGCTTCATCAGGTCGCTCATGAACATGACCGAGCCTTTGAGCACACAAACAAGCATCAGCTTTTTGTCTTTATAATCCTCGCTTATTTTTGCGCCGATTGAAGACACAATTTCTTCAAGCTGTTCGCGACTGAAAAATACGTCGCTTATATCATCAACCATTTTATACATTTCAATCATCCTTCGTCTTCATTACAATTACTTTTTTGGTATCCTTGTTCACAATATATTTTGCATCGGTTCCGATCCCGTCAATCCAGATTACACCGTCTTGATTTGATAAAACCGCAATTTTTTGACGCTGTGCCAAAGGTATATGCTTTTCACTGAAAAGCTTTTTGAGCGTTTTGGTATTTTTTCGTCTGATGTCCGTAAAAGTATCACCGCTTTTTCGGCTTCTCAGACATAAAGTGCTGAAGTCAAGCAAATCGGCATTTATGCAATGAAAAATATCCGTTTTTAATTCCGGAGAATTTTCGCAGATACTGACTTCAAAATGCTTATACGGTGTTTTAAGTGTGTTTTCTGTAAATTCACACTGCCAGAATTCATTTTCGGTTTTTTCTCTTTGATTTTTGCAGAGTGATATTATATCACCGTCAAAGCGAATAAACAAGTCTTTTGCAAGCTGAATATCACTTTTATTTTTCAGTCCGTTATAAAATAAATCAACATGCCTGCTTTCGGCATTTTTGTTCATATGCTCCGAAAGCAGCTTCATGATTGCCCTTTTTGCAACCGCTTCATCTGCACTTAAAAAACAGGAAAGCTTCAAACCGCTTTCGGTTTTGCTTGTTTCCAGAAGCTCGTCAGCACATTTTTCAAGAAAGCGGTTTTCGGTTTCTGCGGCAGAAATGAACCTTGCCATGTTTTTTTCAAAGCCTTGATTAATCTGTTCAAGAACGGGAATCACATTGTGCCTGATTTTGTTTCTCGTGTAATCATCGGATAAATTCGTGCTGTCTGTCACAAAGGAAAGCTGATTTTCTTCGCAGTAGCGCTCAATATCTTTTCTTGTCATCTCAATGAGCGGACGGATTATTTTTCCTCTTGTGGGAGAAATGCCGCAAAGACCTTTCAGTGTTGTTCCCCTTGCAAGATGAAAGAGAACGGTTTCTGCGCTGTCGGAAAGCGTGTGTGCCGTTGCAATTTTGTCCGCGCCGACTTTTTCAAAACATTCATAGCGAACCTTACGCCCGCATTCTTCTTCACTTATTTTATATTTCTTCGATAAAGCGGGAATATCCTCGCTGAAAAGAATCAATTCCACACCGAGCTTTGCGCATAAAGAACGGACGAAGTTTTCGTCACGCTTTGCTTCTTCTCCTCTGATATTATGGTTAATATGAACAGCCTTGAGGACTATATCATATTCACCTCTAATTTTACTTAAAATATGAAGCAGACAAACGGAATCTGCGCCGCCGGAAACACCGACGGCAACCGTTTCCCCGCTTTTGAGCATGGAATATTTTTCAATTGTTTTTTTGACATCACATATCATTGTGAATTTTCTCCATATCCGAGAAAAGAGTGTAATCGCCGTTCCACATTGCTTCAACGGTTGTTGTCGGACCGTGACGGTTTTTGGCAATTATGAATTCAACTTTGTTAACAGCCGGTTTTTCCTCCTGCGGTTCATCGCCGTCTTCTTTTTCCGAATCATAGTATTCGTCTCGGTAAAGCATGATAACGATGTCGGCGTCCTGCTCGATTGAACCGGATTCACGCAAATCGGCAAGCTGCGGCTTATGAGATTTTCCTCTGGCTTCGGTTGCACGCGAAAGCTGAGCAAGAACAACAACCGGAATGTTCAGATCCTTTGCCATCAGCTTTAAGTTTCTTGTGATTTCGGTGACCTCCTGCGTTCTGCTTTCCACTCTGCCGCCCGACTTCATCAGCTGAAGATAATCAACAAAAACAGCGTCCACACCTTTCAGGCGTCTGATTCTCGATTTCATTTCGGGAACGGTCATGTTCGACGAATCATCGAAATAAAGCTCGCACTTGCTCAGAAGAGCGGTTGCCGTTGCAAGTCTAGGCCATTCTTCATCGGAAATTTCGCCGGTTCGCATTTTTGTGCTTAAAACGCGCGCTTCCGTTGAAAGAACGCGTTCTGCAAGCTGCTCTTTCGTCATTTCAAGCGAGAAAAACAAAACCTTTTTGCCCTTCATTGCAACATTTCTTGCAAGGTTGAGTGCAAAGCTTGTTTTACCCATTGCAGGACGCGCGCCGACAATGACAAGATCGGATTTGTTCAGACCTGTTGTTGCCTTATCCAGATCCACAAAGCCGGTGCTTACGCCTTTATATTGATCTTTATCGGCAGAGCTGAGCTTCTGAAGCTTATCATAAACTTCATTGACGATGATGTCACCGATTTTTGTCGGTCCTTTTGAAACCCTGCCCTGTCTGATGTCATAAATTTTTTGCTCTGCTCTGTCAAGAAGCATATCCGCCGACATATCACCGGAAACACTGTCTTCAATTGTATCTTTTGAAACGGTGATCAGCGTTCTTATGTAAAATTTTTCTCTGATAATTTTACAATAGCTTTCCACATTTTCGGTTGACGGAACGGACTGAGCAAGCTGATAAAGATAATTTTTGCCGGAAGCGTCATCATAAATATTATCATTTTTCAGCCTTTCAAGAACAATCAGCGGATCAATTTTGCCGCCGACGGAATCGATTTCCTGCATAATTGTGAAAATCGCCCTGTGCTGAGGCAGATAAAAATAATCCGGCTTGAGCAGAATGATAACCTGCGAAATGCATTCCGGCTCACTGAGAATACAGCCGAGAACCGCCTGTTCCGCTTCTAAGCTGAACGGCATATTGATATCGTCAAGGCTGACAATCATCTCATTTGACGGCATATTATTCACCAACCATTACAAACAGTTTTGCAGAAACTCCGCTGTAAAGCTTCACTTCAAACTCATAGGTTCCGAACTGCTTAATATCTTCAACGGCAATTTTTCTTTTATCCACATCAATGCCGAATTCTTCCTTGAGCTTTGCGGAAATTTCTTTTGAAGTGACTGAACCGAAAAGTTTTCCGTTGGCACCTGCTTTTGCCGTGATTTTTATGGTTTTTCCCGAAATACGCTTGGCATCGGCTTTTGCCGCTTCGGTTTCGGTGTCGATTTTATACTGCTTGGCCTGCTGTTTGTTTTTCATTTCGCTGATTGCCTGTGCATTTGCTTCCGAAGCAAGATTTCTCGGGAAAAGAAAGTTTCTTGCGTATCCGTCTGAAGCATTGACAAGTTCACCCTTTTTGCCGAGACCTTTAACGTCCTGTTTTAAAATAACTTTCATTTTATTATCCTCCTTGTTTATTGATCAAGATATTTATCAATTGCATGTTTAAGCATTTCAAGCGCCTTCTGTACGCTTGTATCTTTCAGCTGACAGGCTGACATTGCCTGATGTCCGCCACCGCCGAGCGCTTCCATAATAAGCTGAACATTGATTTCGCCGAAAGAACGCGCGGATATATCGGTTTCATCGCCGTTTTTATAAAGAACAAACGAAGCTTTCACGCCGTCTATATTCAGCATTTCGTCTGCCGCCTGCGAGGTGATCAGACGAATGTTTTTGACCTCTTCTTCGCAGCAGGAAATTGCACACTGTTCGCGGTACTTTTCGGCGTTGTCGATTACAAAGTTCCTCATTCGGAAGATTTCCATGTCGTTTGCAAAAAGCTTTTTGGTTTCAACCGTGTTTGCGTTGCGGCTTCTCAGATAAGCCGCCGCTTCAAAGGTGCGAACGCCGGTGCGAATGACGAAATTGCGCGTATCAAGCATGATGCCGGCAAAAAGCGCCTGCGCGGAAAGTGCATCGAGAAACGGCTTGGAATCAACATATTCAACAAGCTCCGTAACCATTTCGCAGGAAGACGAAGAATTGGGCATATGATAAAACACAACCGTGTCTTCAATGAAGCCGACGCATTTTCTGTGGTGGTCGATTACCATAACCTTTGCCGCCTTGTCAACAAGCGGCGGACATTCGGTAAAATCCCGCTTATGCGTATCAACAACAATGAGCAAGGTGTTTTCTCTGATATGATCGATCGCATATTCGGGAGAAACAATCATGTTCTTTGCGCTGTCAGCAAATTTTTCAATCAGCGGCATGGCAAGGGTTGTTTTTTTGTCAACCACAATTTTTGCGTCGATGCCGAAATGCGTTGAAATGCAGTACATGCCGACGGCGCTTCCGAACGCATCAAAATCGGAAAATCGGTGCCCCATAATCAGAACATTTTCACTGTCTTTGATGATTTCGGCAATCGTTTTTGCAATCAGCCTTGTTCTGACCTTGTTTTTCTTTTCAAAGCCAACGGAAACACCGCCGTAAAATTTATACTGTGCTTCGTGCTTGATGGCAACCTGATCGCCGCCGCGGCTTTGCGCCATATCAAGCGCTTGCTTTGCCGAAGTGTTTGAATCGCCGATGAGCGTTTCTTTTCCGACACCGATTGAAAGCGTAACATCGCAGGCAGTTCCGTTATAGGTAAAGGCGCGGACTTTATCAAGAATGGAAAATTTATCCTGCACCATTTTTGAAAGTCCTCGTTCTTCAATAAAAATGAGCATTCTTGCATTTGAAAACTTTCGGCAAAGTCCGCCGTATGAGCTTACCCAATCGTCAATCATCTGTTCAAGCTGACTGAAAATTGCGGCACATTCGCTTTCCTTGAAATTTTGGTATATTTCATCGGCGTTATCAATTACGCAAAGCATAATCGACGGTCTTGAATCATAATATTCTTTTTCCGTAATGCGAAGCTTGGTTTCGTCAAAGAAATAAAGAAGATGCAAATCATCATTTTCCGTTTTAATCTCATTGGAATAAATCGCATAATAGCGTCTGTCAATTTTTATACGGAACCCTTTTCCGGCAATAATTTTTTCAATATTATCACGGTGAACCAGCTTACGGATATTTACAATCGGGGTTTCATCGTCGATCATAAAGCTTTCTTTGAATTTGCTGTTAAGCCAGATAACCGTTCCGTCGCCTGAGATAATGCAGCAGGCAACGGCAAGTTTTTCAAATGCCGATGCTTTTTCATAATCGAGAAGCTGTGAAAAAGACTGTACATGATAAAGCAGTTTTTCTTTTTTCTTTTTTGAATAATATACTTTTACAACGCAAAGCACAACAATCAGCACCGCTTCAACAATAGCAAGCGGTATATTGAATATCGCCGTTACGGCGGCAAAAATGATTGCACATACGACTGCAAAAACAGAAGTATCAAATCTTTCCCACAACTTTTTCATTCAATTAAATCTCCATAAGAATCGGCAGTATCATCGGACTGCGCTTCGTTCTTTCATACATTAATTTTGAAACGTCATCGCGAACGGTATTTTTGATTGCATTCCAGCCTTTTTTATAGGAACGCAAAATCGCGTCATAGGCCGTATCGCGCGCTTCTTCAATCAGATCCTCGGCTTCCCGGACAAAAACAAAGCCTCTGGAAACAACATCGGGACCCGAAACAAGCTCTCCGCTGACGGAGTCGATTGCCGCAACGATGATGATGATTCCATCCTCGGCAAGGTGCTTTCTGTCTCTTATGACAATATTTCCGACATCACCGACGCCGAGACCGTCAACAAAGACCTGACCTGCGGGCACGGCAGCCACCTTTTTGATTTTATCCTGAGAAACCTCAACGCACACGCCGTTATCAACAATTAAAATGTTCTTTTTGTCAACGCCCATGCTTTCGGCAAGCTGAGAATGTTTCAGCAGGTGCTTGCGCTCGCCGTGAACCGGAATAAAATATTTCGGCTTAACGATTCCGAGCATGAGCTTCAGTTCCTCACGGCAGGCGTGACCGGAAACATGAACGTCATACATTTTTTCATAAACCACCTCGGCGCCGAGCTTCATCAGCTCATTGATAACACGGCTGACGGTTTTTTCGTTGCCGGGAATCGGTGTTGCGGAAATGATGACATAATCATTGGGCGTAATGGCAACCTTTCTATGATCGGAAAACGCCATTCTTGTCAGCGCAGACATCGGCTCGCCCTGACTGCCCGTTGTGATTAAAACAACCTCGCTCGGGCTGTATTTATTGATTAAATCAAG
>JBJFHW010000210.1:0-2534 GCA_051893965.1 Acutalibacteraceae bacterium | reverse complement strand
TCTTAATTCACAGAAATAATCGTAATCGGCGCCGATTGCTCTCCAATCATTGATATCGGTAAATATAATGTCTCTGTCATGAGCAATCATCCAATCATTTACCCAACCGATTTCTCTTTTTATTCTCTTTTTAGAAAACTCAAATTGATTATTTTTTATTTCATCTTCTATTTTTGGATTGTTATAGAAACTAAAAGTCATCTTTCTAAAAGCTGCATATAAATATCCTGATTCCATATTATCTGTACCTTCAACAATATAATCTAATCTTCTGATAGTAGGAATATCTTTTCCGCTCAGCCAATCATCGTAATTCATTTTAACCTCCTGCAAATATTTAAAAAATTTATTTAGTTTTTCATTTATATATATTATAACACTTGCTTTATGAATTTTCAAGTGAAATTATTTTTTTATATGCCAATTAAAACATATGCTTATAATATATTATGGCCGGATAGATATATGAGAATTTCTGAGGTGTATGTACTGAAAAAATTGTTTCAACGGTTCTTTTTCACCACACACCGCCACATTTTCGCACCCGAAAAACAATTGCCTGCTTTTAAATAATCACCCCAAATCACCAAAACGGGACAATTCCACACCGAATGAACCCTTTGCTGACACCGGGTGACATTTGTTTTTCGGCGACAAATTCAAACAAAATATGACTTTGTAAAAATTGCCCTTTTTGAGGGGCGTTTTTTTGTTTATAAATTACAAATTCTTTTTCTGCCCGATGCCTTGACAACGGAGAATATAACAGTTATAATAAAAAAGCATAGTGGGGAATAGTTCAAGTTCAGTAGCAACTGAGTGAAAATTTTTCCTCAAAAACAGTCGTGGGAGGGGTGATATATTTGAAAGCATTTAACGGAACCTTTGAGCATAATTTAGATTCAAAAAACAGATTGTTCATACCGGCAGAGTTCAAGCAGATGCTTGAGGGCAGAATTACCGTACGACTTGCACTTTCAAAATATCCGCACATTGACTGTTATAAAGAAGAAGATTTTGAAGACGTTGTCGCTTATGAAATCGAGCACCCCGAAAGACCTTATCCGAAAGATATGCTTGATTCCATAGCAAGGTCATATGCAAAAACGGTTGCCATTGACAACGGCGGCAGAATCTGCGTTCCTGCAAAGCTTCTTGAAAAGGCGGGAATCACAAAAGAAAGCGTTTTTGTCGGAAAGGGAAGCTTCTTCCAGATATGGAATCCGCAAACGCATGAAGATTTCAACAATTATCTCATGCAAAAAATTATTGCTGATGATGAAGCAATCAATGCCGAAAACGAAAAACGCAATGAATACAGAAAAGCCGGTTATTTCCTTGATATTAAAAACACACTCGGCGCGGATATATCTGACAAATAAAGAAAGGACATGCCTTCAATCGGCAGGCGGGAACGATGGAGTTTTCACATAAAAGCGTCTTGCTTGACGAGACGGTTGAGTCTTTGGATATAAAGCCCGACGGAATCTATGTTGATTGCACGGCAGGCGGCGGCGGACACAGCGCACAGATTGCCAAAAAGCTCAAAGGCGGCAGACTGATTGCCATTGACCAGGACCCCGACGCCATTGAAATTCTTCATGAAAGACTTGACAGCTTCGGCTGTGTAACGGTTATACACGACAATTTTGTTCATATAAAAGATATATTGGCTTCACTCGGCATTGAAAAGGTTGACGGAATACTTGCCGATCTGGGCGTCAGTTCCCATCAGCTTGACGAAGCGCAAAGAGGGTTTTCTTTTCACAGCGATGCGCCGCTTGACATGAGAATGTCGCAAGAGGGTGCAACGGCGGCTGACCTTGTCAACAGTCTTGATGAAAGAGCGCTCGCGCAGATTATTTCAAAATACGGTGAAGAAAAATTTGCTTCAAGAATTGCAAAAAGCATTGTCAGCGAAAGGCAGAAAAAGCCGATTGAAACAACACTGGAGCTTGCAGAAATTGTTAAAAACGCAATTCCTGCGGCGGCAAGGCGAACGGGAGGACATCCTGCAAGGCGAACCTTTCAGGCACTGCGAATTGAAGTGAACGGTGAACTTGAAAAGCTTTCGTCAGCACTTGACGATATGTTTGATTGCCTTGATGCAGGCGGCAGACTTTCAATTATTACTTTCCATTCGCTTGAAGACAGAATGGTAAAACAGCGATTTGCTCATTTTTGTGAGGGCTGTACCTGTCCGCCGGAGTTTCCTGTTTGTGTTTGCGGAAAAACGCCGCGCGGAAAGCTTGTTTTTAAATTTAAAAAAGCGACCGAACAGGAGCTTGAAGAAAATCCGCGTTCAAGAAGTGCAACACTTCGTTCAATAGAGCGGACAATGTCCGATGATGTTACGCGGGATAGTAATCGGTAATCTATAAAATTACTCCGCGGCAGGCACCGCCTGCATGCTCACGCGGGGCAGAGAGTGATAAACTATACAATTTTGCCGCGACAGAAAGTCAGCGCAAAAAGGAGTAAAGTTTTTTGCCAAGCTTTTTTTCAAAAAAGCTTGTGGGTGCGGGCAACGCCCG